>JAMOAF010000780.1 GCA_023621895.1 Planctomycetota bacterium | reverse complement strand
GTCCTCTCCCGGAAGGTGTTCGTCCCGTTCGACAGGAACGCCGTGGACGGCGGCTGGTTGCAGGAGCGACTGGACCACGGCCTGGCGGTAGGCACCGCAGCCAAGGCGATCGCCGAAGCCGAAACGGCGGACCGCGCGCTCGCCGGCGATGCGTTCCTCGCCGGATTCCTGCATGAGGTCGGAACCCTGGCGCTGATTCAGCCGCCCGCGGATTCTCACGGGCCGCCTTGCCACGGTCAGGCCGCAAGCACGCTTGCCGAGGAAGCGCAAGCCGAGGCGGGCGCCTACCTGATGGCGCTCTGGGGGCTGCCGGAGCGGATCGTGACGGCGATCGCCCTGCGGCATTCCCCGCAGCGGTCGGCCGATCGCGAGTTCACTCCGTTGGCCGCGGCCCACGCGGCGCATGCCATCTTGGACGAGGCCTCCGGCGAGATTGAATCTTCCAGTGCGCTCTCCGTGGACTATCTCGCGCGGATCGGCTGCGCTGAACGCCTGGATGCATGGCGCGAGAGATGCTGGGCGGCCGCGCCGGAAGGGGCCTGCCGATGAGCGAGAGAATCCTTTGCATCGACGATGACGCCAACATCCTTCAAGCTTATCAGCGGGCATTCCGCAAACGGTTCCACATCGAGCTGGCCTTGGGGGGTGAAGAGGCATTGGAGGCCGTCGTCAAGGACGGCCCTTATGCGGTCGTTGTCTCCGACATGCGGATGCCGGGCATCAACGGCGTGGAGCTTCTCAGGCAGGTGAGGCAACTCGCGCCGGATACGGTCCGGATGATGTTGACGGGCAACGCCGACCAGCAGACCGCCTTGGAAGCGGTCAACGAGGGGCACATCTTCCGGTTCATGACCAAGCCCTGCCCGCCGGATGTCTTCGCCAAGGCGCTGGATGCGGGAATTGCCCAGTACCGGCTGATCAAGGCCGAGCGGGACTTGCTCTCGAAGACGTTCATCGCCAGCATCAAGGTGCTGACCGACTTGCTCTCGGCGGTCAGCCCTCTGGCGTTCGGCAAGGCGTCCCGCGTCCGCCAGTTGGTGCGCCAATTGTGCGCGGAACTCGGATTGAAGGACTGGCAAGTCGAAGTGGCGGCGATGCTCTCCCAAATCGGCTGCGTCAGCATTCCCGAGCAGATTCTCGCCAAGGCATACGAAGGCAAGGAGCTGACCGCCGCGGAGCGGCGCACGTTTGATGCCTATCCCCTGGCCGGCGGCCAACTGATCGCCGGCGTTCCGCGACTGGAAGAAGTCGCCGAAATCATTACCTGTCAGCAGCAACACTACGACGGAGGCGGCATCCCCGGCGACGGCAGAAGCGGCGGCGACATCCCCGTGGGGAGCCGGGTCCTCAAGGTCGCCCTGGATTTCGACACCTTGGTTTCTGCGGGGTACAGCAACGAGACGGCCCTGGCCGAAATCAACGACCGGCCGGGCCGATATGATCCATCCGTCGTTGGCGCCTTGGGAAAAGTCCTGGCGATCACCCATGCGCAGGTCATCCGCCGCGTCAAGATAACCGCGCTGGTCGACGGCTTGACCCTGGCCAACGACATCAAGACCACGAATGGAACGCTGCTCTGCGCCATGGGCCAGGAGGTCACCCGGGCCATGCGGGCGCGCTTGAAGAACTATCTGGTCAACCTTGGCATTCAGTCGCCAATCAAGGTTTTCGTGCCCGTGGAAATGGCGGATCAGTTCGCCGAACAGGGCCCGGCGCTCGCGGGAAGCGGTGCCGATAACTCGCGAGGAGGCAACCGATGACCAAGGTGCTCGTTGTCGACGACAACCCCGACATCGCCGCCCTGATGGCAAGGACCTTGAAAGATCAAGGGTACGAGGTCTCCGTGGCAGGCGACGGCTGGTCCGCGCTTGAAATGGCCTCGGCCCAGCATCCCGACGTGATTCTACTCGACGTCGTGATGCCGGTGATGAACGGGATCGAGGTCCTGCGCCGTTTCAAGGGCGACGCCGAGCTCCGCGCCATCCCGGTGATCCTGGTTACCGTGAAGAACGAGGACGCGGACATCGTTGCCGGGCTGGATGCCGGCGCCCACGACTACGTGACCAAGCCGTTCAAGAAGGAAATCCTGGCCGCGCGTGTCCGTTCCGCGGTTCATATCAAGCAGAATCACGATCGTCTGGCGCGGATCAGCCGGCAGCTTCGGACGGAGATCGTCGAACGCCAGCGCGTGCAGCACGAGCTCGCCCGGGCTCAGAAACTGGAATCGATCGGCCACCTGGCGGCGGGGGTCGCCCACGAGATCAACACGCCTTCCCAATACGTGGGAGACAACATCCGTTTTCTACAGGAAGCATTCGCCGATTTCGACACCCTGCTGGATAAACTGGACGGTTTGCTCGAAGCCGCCAGGCAGGGCACGCTCTCCGACGAACTATTCGCCGAGGCCGAGGCCGCCGTCGGCAAGGCGGACATTGGTTACCTCACCGAAGAGGTCCCCAAGGCAATCGAGCAATCGCTGGAGGGAATCCAACGCGTGGCCGACATCGTCCGGGCGATGAAGGAGTTCGCCCATCCCGGAGACGGCTGCAAGCAGGCCACCGATCTGAACCAGGCGATCCAGAGCACGCTCATGCTCTCGCGGAATGAGTGGAAATACGTGGCTGAGCTGGCAACCGAGTTCGCCGCGGACCTGCCTCTCGTGCCTTGCCTCCGCGGCGACTTCAATCAAGTCATCCTCAACCTGGTGATCAACGCCACGCAGGCGATTGCCATGGTCGTCGGTGACGGTTCGGCGGGCAAAGGCGCCCTGACGGTCACCACGCGGCGCCATGGCGACTGGGCCGAAATCCGCATCAGAGACACGGGCGCCGGAATCCGCGAGGATATCCGCGAGAAGGTGTTCGACCCCTTCTTCACCACCAAGAAGGTAGGCGAAGGAACCGGCCAAGGCCTGGCCATCGCGCATTCGATCGTCGTGGCCAAGCATGGCGGAAGAATCTGGTTCGAGACAGAAGTCGGCCGCGGGACGACCTTCATCGTCCGCTTGCCGATCACCGATCAGGCCGCGGGAAATGAAGCCGGCCGATTCAAGACGGCCGAGGTTGTCTGCTGAAAAGGATGAACATCATGCAGGAAGTCGTACTGCTGGTCGACGACGACCGATACATTCTTCACGGGTTGGCTCGCGCGCTGCGCCATCAGCCCTATCAACTCTACACGGCCACGTCCGGCACGGAGGCTCAATGGATCCTCAAAAGCCGCAACGTCGACGTGATCGTCGCGGATCAGCAGATGCCCGGCATGTCCGGCACCGACCTGCTGACATGGATCGCCGCAAACTACCCCGAAGTGACCCGCATCATGCTCACCGGCTGCCCCGACCTGCGGACCGCGATGCGGGCCATCAACCAGGGCGCCGTCTTTCATTTCCTCACCAAGCCCTGCAATCCAGCCCTCCTCGCCGTGACGATCCGCAAGGCCCTGGAACGCAAGGCTCTGCTGCTTGAGAACCGCCGGCTGCTCGACGTCAACGGTCGCCAGATGCAGCGGCTTGAGAGCTACAGGCGCGATCTCGATGCGCTCACGACGCTCGTTGTCCGCGACATCCAAACGCCGCTTCAGACGATGCTCGGTTCCTGCCGGTTGCTGGAGGAACGGTACCACGATGTCTTCGACCCCAAGACGCGCACCTTGATCGACAGTGCGCTGGACAGCATCGGCCTTATCCGAAGCCTGCTGGACAGTCTGCTGGAGCACTGCCAAGCCCAAGGGCCGGCGGACGGCACGGCTCAATCCAAGCCGGGCGGAGACACAACCGCGCCGGTCACAAAAGCATCGAGCCCAAGCTTGCCGATCGCGCCAGATGCGAGCGGCTCCGGCGACGGCCGGGATTGGCAAGCGTCACTTGCGTAGCCGCGAGTTCGGGCAATCTTCCGCATCGCGAGCGCAAACGGGGAGGCTGGCGTGAGTATGTCCTTTGCCGCCTGCGTTACGTGGACATCGTGAGATGCCGTGAATTCGGCGAGGAGGGGCTCGAGCACTTGCTTCGATTCCGTGACCTCGAACGGGTCTGCCTAAATGAGCTTGCGTGATTCCGGGAGGAATTCATGAGAGCGTGATAGCCGCGTGGGCTTGCCCCGCGCTTCGTTGCGTACGGGTTGTGCCGCAGCGCAGGCGCGCCCCGGGGCCAGCCCAC
>JAMOAF010000835.1 GCA_023621895.1 Planctomycetota bacterium | reverse complement strand
GCTTCTGTTCAATTGTTGTTCTTGTCTCTATCCCCCACAGTTGGGTGATGATCGGCCGAAAATCGCTGGGGAAGCGAGGACAGGTAGGATGAATTTGTGTTTTTTGCCGGGTTTGCTACCGATGAATGGCTCTACGGGGCCGAGAAACGGGCCAGCCGCAGGGCCTTGCAGTTCTCCTGGTTTTCCCGGGTTGACTGCCAGACTCCGCTTGACACCCCCCGGGAACCGCCCTATCCTTAATGGCTTAACGATCAGACACCTCCGGACCGCGTTCGGGCGATGCATCCCTACTTCCCAACGGCAACACGAGACCATTTCGGCTGGGCCCACGACGGCGCCGGCGTGGTCATCGCGATTATTGCTAATCAAGGGGCGTAGGGGCTTCGACCGGACCGCCACCGATCCAACGCAGCCCTGAGGCCCAAGAGCCTTCCAGGGCTGTTTTTTTTTCTCCTTTTGCGCCATGACCTCCAGCCCAGTCTGCTTGCCCATGCGTCGTCTAGAGATTTACGACACCACGTTGCGCGACGGTGCCCAATCGGAGGGGATCAGTTTTTCCGTTCAGGACAAGCTGCTCCTGACCGAGCGCCTCGACAGCCTTGGCTTCGATTTCATCGAAGGAGGCTATCCCGGCTCGAACGAGAAGGATTTCGAGTACTTCCAGCGGGTTTCCCAGTTGGCATTGAAGCACATCAAGGTCTGCGCGTTCGGCATGACCCGCCGCCGAGGCACGCGCGCGGAAGACGACGCCGGCCTCGGGGCGCTCCTTGAATCCGGAGCCAGGGTGATCACGATCGTCGGGAAATCCTCGGCCTTCCAGGTCACCGAGATTCTGCGGACCAGCCTCGAAGAGAACCTGGCGATGATCGGCGACTCGATCCGTCTCCTTAAAGACGCCGGCCGCGAATTGATTTTCGACGCCGAACATTTCTTCGATGGATACAAGGCCGACCCCGAATACTCGCTTCAGGCGGTGCGGACCGCCGCCGCGGCCGGCGCCTCGACCGTGGTGCTCTGCGACACGAACGGCGGATCGATGCCGGAAGAAATCGCGGCGATCACCCGTGCGGTCGTGGCCGCGCTGCCGGTGAAGATCGGAATCCATTGCCACAATGACTGCGAGTTGGCGGTGGCCAATTCACTCGCCGCGGTCGACGCCGGCGCCACCCAGGTGCAAGGCACGATCAACGGTTTCGGAGAGCGCTGCGGCAATGCCGACCTGATCAGCGTCCTTGCCAACCTGGCGATCAAGAAGGACGGTTACGACCTGCTGCTGCCCGGCGGCGTGCGGCACCTGACCGAGCTGTCGCGCTACGTCTACGAGATGGTGAACATGAACTTCCCAGCCCATCAGCCGTTCGTGGGCAGAAGCGCCTTTGCGCACAAGGGGGGGATGCATGTCAGCGCCATCGCTCGAAACACGGCCAGCTACGAGCACATCGTCCCGGAGACCGTCGGCAACGAGCGGCGGATTCTCGTCAGCGAGCTGTCGGGAAGGTCCAACATCGTGGCCATGACGACCAAGTACAAGATCGAGCACGACAAGATGCTGATGGACAAGATTCTTGCGAAGGTCGTCTCCAAGGAACATGCGGGCTACCAGTTCGAAGCCGCCGAGGGGTCCTTCGATCTGCTCGTGCGCCAGTGCGCCGGCGTCTTCGAGCCCCATTTCGAGCTGCTCAACTACCACGTGAACGTGGAGAACGCGGGCGACGGCCAGACGACGACCGAAGCGACGATCAAGCTCCGCGTCGGCGACGAGGTCCGCCACGAGGTGGCCGAGGGCGACGGCCCGATCAACGCTCTCGACGCAGCGATCCGCAAGGCGCTCAACGGCACGTTTCCCAATCTGGCCGAAATGCACCTGGTCGACTACAAGGTCCGCGTAATCAATTCCGAGGCCGCGACGGCCGCCGGCGTGCGGGTGGTGATCGAAAGCCGCGACGAGCGCGACGTTTGGGGAACCGTGGGGGTCAGCGAAAACGTGATCGAAGCAAGCTGGATTGCCCTGGTCGATAGCTACGAATACAAGCTCTGTAAGGATGAGAAGCGGGAGATCAACGGCTTGTGTGCGGCGCGGGGGGCATGATCCGGCGGGCTTTCACGAACATGGCGGAAAAAATCGCCACTTCATTTCAGAATCGAAACACAACCATGGACGACAGCAGTTTTCTCAACGACTTGCCGAAACAATACGACCACGCGGCCGCCCAGAATCGCTGGTATCCCTTCTGGGAACGGCAAGGTTACTTTCACAGCCAGCCGAGGGCCGACCGCCGGCCCTACACGATCGTCATCCCGCCGCCCAACGTGACCGGAGCCCTCCACCTCGGCCACGCCTTGAACAACACTCTCCAGGACATCCTCATCCGGCAGAAGCGCATGCAGGGTTACGAGACCCTGTGGATTCCCGGAACGGACCACGCGGGAATCGCCACCCAGGCGGTCGTCGAGAAACGGCTCTTGGCCGAGGAGAACAAGACGCGCCACCAGCTCGGCCGCGAAGGGCTCGTCAAGCGGATTTGGGCATGGAAAGACGCGTACGAAGCGAGGATTCTCGACCAGCTCAAGCAGATGGGGTGCAGTTGCGACTGGCAACGGCTCCGCTTCACCCTCGATCCGGTCTGCGCCAGGGCCGTCCGCCATACGTTCTTCAGCCTCTTCAAGGAGCGGCTGATCTACCGCGGCAACCGCCTGGTCAACTGGGACACCCACCTGCAAACGGCCGTCGCCGACGATGAAGTCTTCCACGAGACGGTGCCGGGCCATTTCTGGCATATCCGCTACCCGGTGATCGACGCGCGGCCGGGCGAGCCGGCCTTTGTGACCATCGCCACCACGCGGCCGGAGACAATGCTCGGCGACACCGCCGTGGCCGTCCATCCCGACCCGGAAACGACGCTCGACGGCGTTATCGCCGGACTCGTGGATCGGATCGCCTCGGCGCCGGCCAAGGAGAGGCCGGAACTGGAGGCGGAACTGGCGGACGCCCAAGGGCGGCGAGAAACCGGCCTGGCCGGCTTGATCCGGCTCCGCGACATGGCCCGCGATGGCCGCAAGCTGATGCTGCCGCTCTTGAACCGCGAGATTCCGCTGGTGGCCGATGAGTGGGCCAAACCGGAGATGGGAAGCGGTTGCGTGAAGATCACGCCGGCCCACGATCCCAACGACTACGAGGTCGCTCTCCGCCATGGCCTGCCGATGGTCAACATCCTCAACCCCGACGGCACGCTCAACGCCAACGCGGGCAAATACGAGGGGATGAGCGTCGCCGAGGCCCGCGATGCCGTGGTTGCCGACCTCGAGAAGGCCGGCCTGGTCGGCCGGGTCGAGGACCGCGAGATCGAGCTGGCCCATTCCGACCGTTCCAAGACGCCGATCGAGCCTTACCTGACCGATCAGTGGTTCGTCAAGATGGACCGCCTGGCCCAGACCGCGATGGACGCCGTGACCAGCGGCCGGGTCCGCATCCTGCCCGAGCGATACACCAAGACTTACCTCGACTGGCTGAGCGAGAAACGCGACTGGCCAGTGAGCCGGCAGCTCTGGTGGGGCCACCAGATTCCCATCTGGTATTGCAGGACCGCCAGCGAGGAAGCGTTGCAGCGAGCCTTCGCCGGACGCGACGACGTGGCCTGGCAGCGCGACGCGGAAGGCGACCAGTGGTTGATCTGCGCCCAGGAGGAAGACCTCGCGGAGGATGCCGTGCCGGGCCACGCGCTGACGCGCGAGGAGCACGTTCTCGATACCTGGTTCAGCTCGGCCCTCTGGCCCCACTCGACGCTCGGCTGGCCGGAGAAGAATGCGGCCCTGGAGTACTACTATCCGACGAGCGTGCTGATCACCAGCCGCGACATCATTTCGGTGTGGGTCGCCCGGTGGGGGCTCGCCGGATTGCACAACTGCGGCGAAGTCCCATTCCACGAGTTCTACATCCACCCGAAAATCCTGGACGGTTACGGCGAAGGCATGTCGAAATCGAAGGGCAACGGAGTGGACCCGGTCGACGTGATGGAAAAATTCGGCGCCGACTCGCTCCGTTTCGGCCTGGCCTACATCACGACCGACACCCAAGATGTGCGGATGCCGGTGGAGTTCGAATGCCCGCATTGCCAGGCGCTGCTCGAGCAGACGCGCAAGAACCGCGTCGAGCCGCG
>JAMOAF010000318.1 GCA_023621895.1 Planctomycetota bacterium | reverse complement strand
AAGCAGTCTTCCATGGCGTGCGCGAGCTCGACCGCCGGTTGGACGTTGACCACCCGAGCCGCGCCCTTGATCGAGTGGGCCGCGCGCATCATCGCCGCGAGCCGCTCCGGGGCCGCGCCTTGCTCCACGGCCACCAATCCGTCGGCGAGGACTTGGCTGTGCGTGCGGACCTCTTCGCGGAACAAGTCGATCAGGAAGTCGTCGCCGCCCGGCTGACTCATTGCACCGTCCTCTCCAGCGTTGGAAACACGCGCGTCACCGAGAGTACGCCGACTGGCTTATCGCCAAGGGAGAAGATCGCCTCGGTGTAGTATTTCGGGCTCTTCTCCACGGTCTGCGGCAGGTTTTCCATGGCGCTCAGCGCGACGCGGTGGACACCTTCCACCTCATCGACCGGAAACACCCAGCGCTGATGATCCCGCTCAACCACGAGAAGCCGCTCGCGCGATCCGGCGGCCGGCGTGGATGCGGGCGAGTCTCCCGCTCCAGGATCGATCCCCAGCAACTCCCGCAACGAGATGCACAGTTGCAGTTCGCCGCGGATATTCGCCAGACCGAGCAGGAGCCGGTCCGTACGATGGGGCACGCGGTGGATTCGGCGCGGCTGGGCCACTTCGATCACCGACCCGATATCCAGCGAGAGCCATTCGGCGCCGACGCGGAACACGAGGAGCGATCGAGCCTCGTCTACGGCGGCCCGATCGAGTTCGGCGAGTTGTCGCGTCCACTGGTCGAGATATTCGGGCGGCGCCTGGCGATCGAAGAGCTGCTGGCCGGCAGCGGAAAAGACCGAGCAGTTGCGGCAGTGGACCGCCTCGGCCAATTTTGGGCACGACCGGTTCCCCCCGACGCCAATCCGACTCCAGCAGGCATCGACCTGTTCGGCGCGGCGCAAATCGTTGGCGTTGTGTCGCATCATTCAGCCTCCCCCGGCGCGGCCCGGTCGGCCCGCCGGCGGTAGTTCGCCGCGCCGACGCAGTCGCCTGTCTGTTCCGCCAGGAGCATCATGTGAACCAGCGCCTCGTAATGCCTGGGATCGAGGTACAACGCCTTTTCAAAACTCCGCCGCGCCTCGTTGAGTCTACCCCGCGCCTGGTGGATGACGCCTCTCAGGCAATGCGCCTCGGCGCTGGCAGAATTTTGTGAGAGCAACTGGCTGCAAAACGCGTCGGCCTCCTCCAGGTGGCCGCTGTCGGCCGCCTGCCGGGCGGCGCGGAGAATCGCCGGCCCGGACGACTCCTCGCCGGCCGCGGACGGACCGGCATCCCGTCGAGCCCCCTGAGGTGGGACTGCATCCTGTCTCGACAGGCCATGAACCTGTCCTACGGCAGAAGACGGTTTGTAGGACGGGTCTCCAGGCCCGTCGAAGCTTCTTACGTCCGGCGCTCCGGCGTTGGGTCCTGCGCAAGACAACTTACGAACCTGTCCTGCGGCAGAAGACGGTTTGTAGGACGGGTCTCCAGGCCCGTCGAAGCTCCTTACGTCCGGCGCGCCGGCGTTGGGTCCTGCGCGAGACAACTTACAAACCTGTCCTGCGAGAGTAGTGGGGCTATCGGCAATCGCCGGTGCCGGGCTCTCTGCCGCGGTTGCATCGCGGCGGCGGAACGCCAGCGGGCACTCGCTGCCGAGACTGGCAAATCCGGCCGCGTTGAAAATGCGGGCTTCGGCCGGCGTCGCGCACAAGACTCCGTCGCGGCTTAGCAGGCGGTGCAGGTGGCGGACCGCCATCTGGCGAGCTTCGGCGTGAAAGTAAATCAAAACGTTCCGGCAAAAGACCACGTGAAAAGGCGGCTCGCCGGTGAGAAACTCCGGTTCGGCCAGGTTCGCGCACCGCCACTGGACCCCTGCGCGCAACTCTTCGCGAACCCGCCACGAATCGCCGTCGCGCTCAAACCACCGCTCGCGGAGCGCGCCCGCCTGCTCGCCGGGTTCGCGAAACGACTTCGGCGCAAACGTTCCTTCTCTTGCCAGTTCCAGCGACTTTCGGCTCAAGTCGGTTCCCAGGATAAGAAACCGCGGCGGCGCCACCCCCGCCTCGCGGAGGGCAATCGCCAGGGAGTAGACCTCTTCACCCGTGCTACAGCCGACGCTCAGGACTCTGACCAACGGCCGATTCGACCCGCGCCGGGCGTCGAGGAAACGGGCGACGGCGCGGAATGCGAGCACGTCGCGAAAAAACCAGGTCTCGGGGACCACCAGGTCTTCAACCAATTCCTGGAACTCCGCCGGGTCGAGCACGAGGCGGCGCAGATAGTGCTGCGGCGATCCCGCCTTGCTTGCGGAGACTCGGTTGCGGACCGCCTGCGTGATGGCCGCGGTGCCGAACGACTCGGTGTCCATGCCCACTCGCTGCTGTAGGAGCCTGAGAACCTCCGATTTGATCTCGTCGATTTCGGCGGCCATTAGCATTCTTTCTCCGTACGGGGAAAGAGGATTGCCTGCCGCTCCTTGGAAACCAGCAGCGGGATCTCGACGAGTTGGAAGACTCCCTGTTCATCGAGAGCGAGCCTGCCGAAGGTCGCCGCCTCGGCGGTTTCTCCGCCAAACTCTTCGGGAGCGCCGCGCACCTCCCGCACTCCCACCTGCTCGGCCAACAGGCCGAACCGCCGCCAGGTCCCTCCCAACTGCGACTCCAGGACCACGATCCGGCTGCTGAGCCGGTTGGGGCACGGCGCGCCCGTGGCAAGCTGGCAGAGGTCCACCACCGGAGTCGCCGCGCCCCGGTGAATCAGCATGCCGGCCAGCCAGGCGGGCGAACCGGCCAGGCGATGCAGGTTCACCTGCGGCAGAACCTCGCTGACATGCCGCGAATCGATGGCATATCGGTTCCCCCCGGCGTTGCACGTGATCAGCAACATACGGTCGGTCTCGCGCTTCGATCCAGGCCGGCCCGGAGCGACGTGGCCGTCTTCGGACATCAGACCGTGAATCGGGTGATCTCCTGGTTCAACATCTCCACCGATTGCCGCAGGTAGGCCGTCGCCTTGATGAACTCCTCCAAAGACACCTGGGTCTCCCGCGTCCCGTTGGCGACCGGCACCATGGCTTCGTTGATCTGCCTGGCCGCCACGGACTGGTTTCGCATCCCCTCGTTGACCGATTGGAAGTGGCTGGTGAGCCCCTCGACCTCCTCGATGATCCGGCCGGTCTGGGCGTTGATCTTCTCGACGTGCTCCACGCCGGAACGGAACTCGCCCCCGAACTTGTCCATCTGCATCACGCCCGCCGAAACCGCATCCTGCATCAGCCGGACCATGTTCTCGATGTCGAGCGTGGCGACCGCCGTCTGGTCGGCCAGGCGGCGGATTTCGCGGGCGACAACGAGGAACCCGCGGCCGTACTCCCCGGCCTTCTCAGCCTCGATGGCGGCGTTGATCGAGAGCAGGTTCGTCTGGTCCGCGACCTTGGTGATCGTCGTGACCACGGCGTTGATGCTCTCCGACTTGTCGCGGATAATCCCTAGCTTGGCGGAAATCGAGCCGGTCGATTCCATGAGCTGTCTCATGGTCGTTTCGATTGCTCCGAGCCCCTCGCGCCCCGCCGAGGCAAGGCCCGACGCCTGGTTGGCCCGCGAGCTGACCTCCTCCATGGTTTGGGCCAGCGACTCGCTCGTGGCCGAGATTTCTCGCACGGCCGCCGCAATCTGCGCCGTCGCGCTGGAGAGCCCCTGCACGGTCCCCTCCTGCTGCTTGGCGGTCGCCGCAATTTCGGAGGAGGTCGAAAGCAGTTGGACGCTCCCCTCGCGGACGCGCTGCACGACGGTCTGGATCTTGCCGATCATCGCGTTGATGCCGGCGGCGAGCTGGGCGAGCTCGTCGTTGGCGTCGATTTCCACCCTGGCGGTCAGGTCGCCCGCTCCGCTGGCCATTTCGTCTACCCGGCGGATCAGCTTGCCGGTCGACGTGGTGATGCTCTGCGTGGTCAACCAGCCGAGCCCGACAACCATCGCGACGCACAACACGCTGAGAATGCCCATCACCCAGAACCAGAAAGCGGCTGCCCGGCTGGCCGACGCCTTTGTCGTATTGGCTCTTTCACGGATGAGGTTCAGCGCCTCGTCATACGCTTCGCGGTGCAGGTCGTAGAGGGGACTGAGTCTCTCCGCGAAGAGCTTCTTTGCTTCGTCCATCTTGTTGTTTCGCATGTCCGGCACCAACTCGTCCT
>JAMOAF010000921.1 GCA_023621895.1 Planctomycetota bacterium | reverse complement strand
GCCCATCCAGGCTCTGGCGGAGACGGCTATCCAGGCCGGAGCACGGGCGACGATTGCCGACCTGGGGGCCGATATCTCGTTCAATCTGGCCAACCCCCGCGCGGTGGCCTTCCTGGAGCGTTACGGAGCCGAGCGCGTGACCAAGATCAACCAGACCACGCGCAAGGCCATCCATGACATGGTGACGCGGGGGATGGAGCTGGGGCTGCCCTATGACCAGGTGGCCGAAGAGATCAGCAGCCGTTTCTCCGAGTTCGCCGTGGGGATGCCCCAGCGCCATATCGAGAGCCGGGCGCATTTGGTGGCGGTGCAGGAAGCTGGAGAAGCTTATGAGCATGGCTCTCTTACTGTCGGTCGGCAGTTGCAGGACGCCGGGATCCAGATGGAAAAGAAGTGGAGCACAGTGAAGGATTCGAGGGTCAGCGACCTGTGCCGCCAGAATGAGGCGGCAGGTTGGATACCTCTGGGTTCGTCCTTCCCGTCGGGGCATGATCGGCCGTTAGGGCATGTGGCCTGCCGCTGCACGGCGCTGTACCAGCGCAAACCTACCCCGCAAGGGAGGTCCTGATGGAACTTGACGAACAGGCCCGCGCCAAGCTGGAGGAGATCCGCGCCATCCTCGAGCGTGGCGCCGAAGAACCCACCGCCGAGGCCGAAGACCTCACCCTCTCCGGCGACTTCGTGCCGCTGGTCGAGAAGGCCGTAGGCGCGAATGGCACATCGCCCCCGGCCAAGGCTCCAGCGGTTACTACCCGGCCGAGGTGCTCGAGCGTGACGGCCCGGGTGTCTTCAAAGCCGGGACCAAGATGTACGTTGACCATCCGACGCCCACCGAGGAAGCCGAGCGCCCGGAGCGCAGCCTGCGTGACCTGGCCGCGGAGCTGGTGTCGGATGCTCGCTGGGAAGCGAACGGGCCCGCCGGCGCCGGCCTGTACGCCGAGGCCAAGGTGTTCGATCCCTGGAAGCCCTTCGTGGAAGAGCTGGCCCCGCACATCGGCGTGTCCATCAACGCCATGGGCAAGTACCGCGTGGGGGAAGTCGCCGGGCAGAAGACGCCCATCATCGATGCCATCGTGGCTGCCAAGAGCGTGGACTTTGTGACCACGCCCGGGGCCGGTGGCCAGATCCTATCCCTGTACGAAGCGGCGCGATCCCGCGTCGTGGAACCGCAACCGCACAGCGGAGGTGAAGACGTGGACGAGACCAAACTGAGGGAAGCCGAGGCTGCGCGGGATGCCGCGCTCGCGGAGGCACAGGCCGCCAAGGAGCGCGCGGAAGCCCCGCCGATCTGCCGGAGCTGACCCGCAAGCGCCTGCTGGAGACTCTCGCCGCCAAGCCGGTGCTCGCAGACGGCGCGCTGGATCGAGACGCCTACAAGGCGGCCATCGAGGCAGCGGTGAAGGCCGAGGTCGAGTATCTCGCCCAGATCACCGAGTCCGGCAAGGTCAAAGGCATGGGCGGCGCTCCGGCCGACGGCGACTCCGGCAAGCTGCTGGAGACCTGGAAGGCCAAGTACCTCTCCGAGGGGTACGACGACGCGACCGCTGAGAAGCTCGCGGCCATAGCGAGCGGGAGGTAACTGAGATGGCAGACAACATTGTCTCTTCGATCCTGCGCATGACCTGGCCGGTGGTCGTCACCGACCCGGCCGCGCCCGACTCCGGCGACCCGGTCCGCTTTGGGAGCATGACCGGTATCGCCATGCTGGACGAAGGCGACGGCGGCGTGGGTGCCACCGAGACCGTGGTCGACTTCGGCATGTACGTGGCCGATCACCCCGTCACCGACGTGGTGACCGGTATCGCCGTGGGCGACACCGTGTACTACGTGGACGCCAACGACCGCCTGGAGAACCTGACCACGGGCACCCCCTACGGCATCGCCCTGGAGACGGTGGACGCTGGTCTCACTGCCACCATCAAGGTGCTCCACTGCCCGCACCCCGCTCTGGGGGCCGGCACCGTGGCTACCGCGTCTCTGGCGGCCGGTGTGCTCTCCGCCGATGTGGCCGGGCGCGCCAAGATGGCAGCCGGCTATTTCGACGCGGCCACCGCGCTCGATAAGTTCGGCGCCGACTCGCTCACCAACGCCGTGCTGCTGAACGCCGTCCAGAACGGGGCCTTCGTGGC
>JAMOAF010000791.1 GCA_023621895.1 Planctomycetota bacterium | reverse complement strand
GCCAGCGGAGCTACGAGTTCCTGCACAAGCACCTCGCCTGGCCGAAATGAGAATCGGTCAATGCCGCCTGCCGGAGCATTTCGCTTCTGCCTGATGAATGGGGAAGTTGCCCGTCCATGAACTGGCGGAGGCGGCCTGCAAGCGCCATCGCGCCCGGCAGGTCGCGCATGATCTGATCGTACCAGGGCTGGTCCGCTTCCGGGTGCAGTCAGGCCACGCTTGGGCAGGCCCCGTGGTCGCCGTGCGAGATGCCGGTGGCCTACAGGGACAAGGTGGGGGTAGCCGTGGCAGGCATCGCCGCCGTAAGATTACCCGGCGACGTTACCTTGGAGCGGCCGCCGGCGGCAGGGCAGGGCAGGGGAGACCGGCCGCCTTGACGCGAAGGTGAGAAGAACATGGCGAGAATCGTGATTCTTGACGGCTATACGCTGAATCCCGGGGACCTTTCCTGGGACGAGTTCCTGGCGCTGGGCGATTGCAGGATTTACGATCGCACCCCCGCGGATTGCGTGGCGGAGCGCGCGCGGGGGGCCGAGATCGTGCTGACGAACAAGACGGTCCTCAGCCGAGAGGTTCTCGCGCAACTGCCCGACTTGAAGTACATCGGCGTTCTCGCCACGGGTTACAACGTGGTGGACATCGAGGCGGCGCGGGAGCGGGCGATTCCCGTGACCAACGTGCCGACCTACGGCACGCGCTCCGTGGCCCAGATGACGTTTGCCCTGTTGTTGGAATTGGCGCACCACGCCGGCGAGCACGCGCGGACGGTGCGCGAAGGCCGCTGGTCGTCCAGCGAGGACTTCTGCTACTGGGACCACCCGCTGATCGAGCTGGCGGGGCTGACGATGGGGCTGGTTGGCCTGGGCAGGATCGGCCGGGCGACGGCCGAATTGGCGCGAGCTTTTGGCATGCGGGCGCTCGCGCACGATCCGCTGGTTCCAGCAGACGGAGATATCGAGATGGCGGACTTGGAGGGACTTCTGCGAGCCAGCGACGTGGTGAGCCTGCACTGCCCGCTCACCGAGGAGACCGGAGGGCTGATCAATGCCAAGCGTCTGGCGCTGTTGAAGCCGAGTGCGTTTCTGCTGAATACTTCGCGCGGACCGCTCGTGGATGAATGGGCCCTGGCCGACGCCCTGAACGCCGGCAGACTGGCGGGCGCCGGCTTGGATGTGCTGGCGGTAGAGCCGCCGAGTGCGGACAACCCGCTGTTGCGGGCGAAGAACTGCCTGATCACGCCGCACATTGCCTGGGCGACGCGCTCCGCGCGAAGGCGACTGATGGATGGCGTTTTGGCCAACATCCGCTCCTTTCAGCAGGGCAGGGCGGAGAACGTCGTCAACCCGTGAATCGGCGGGAAGTCCGGCAGGCACGTTCAACGGTCCGTGTAGACCGCGGCCGGTCTCCAACCGCCGCCGGGGGGATGTTATAATCGGCGGGATGAAATCCACCCGCTTGCCCGACTGCTTGCCCGGCCGCCCATGACGCACCCATTCGATGACGGTTGCCGGCGCCGCGGGGTGGTGGCCGTGGTTGTCCGCCAGGGGCGGTTTCTGGTCATCCGCCGAGCGGCGGCCGTCGTAGCCCCGGGGATGATCTGTTTTCCCGGCGGGGAAGGGGAGGGGGCGGAAACGGAAGAAGAGACCCTGGTCCGCGAAATCCGCGAAGAGCTAGGGGTCGCGATCGAGCCGATCCGCCGCGTCTGGCGGAGCGTGACTCCCTGGCAGGTCGAACTCTCCTGGTGGCTGAGCCGAATCGCGGAGGGGGAGAGGTTGCGGCCGAACCCGGCGGAAGTTGCCTCGGTCCACTGGCAGACGGCCGAAGAACTGCGCCGGCTGCCGAATCTGCTCGAGAGCAACCATCATTTTCTCGACGCCCTGGATGCGGGGGAAATCCTGCTCGGGTGAGGAACATGCGGGGATGATCGCCCCCGGCCAATTTGACGAAGGGCTCCGCCGCTTGGGGCGCATGCGCGCCGAGCCTTCGCTAGCGATCGATCGAGACGCGTTCTGGCGGCGCGCGGGTGGCTGAGAGCCTGCGATTTCGTCCGGCGAGGGGACTGGCGGGCCAGATCATGCCGGCGCCGTCAGCCGGCGCCGCCGATCTGCGGACGATTTGCCTCCGGCACGACCTGCGAGGCCAGGATGCCGAGCGAGAAATAGACCCGCATCACCTCCTCGGCGGTCATGTCGACCTTGGTGCACGCCTCGACCGGCACAAACAGAATCCCGCCGGTCATCGGCAGCGGCGAGGTGGGCAGATAAATGATGTGGCAGTCGCGGCCGGCGAAGCGGTAGACGTCGGGCGAAGTGAGCAGGGCCAAGAGGCCGCTTGCCTCGGGCTGGCCGAACGTGCAGTAGACGGCGCTCATCGCGTTGAGCTGCGAATCGTCGCTCTTGCGAACCATGCCGACCAGTTGGGTCGCCGTGCTATAGACGCTGTTGACGATCGGAATCCGGTCGACGACCGAGTTGAGCGCTTTTTCGACGCGGTTTCTCGCCGTCGTCTTCAGCAGGGCGCCCAAGGCCCAGACACCGGCCAGTACGATCGCCCAGCCGAGCAGGTAGGCGACGGTCGTGCCCAACGGGGCATCGGTAAGCTGCATGCCGACCGCCTGCAACCGCGCGCCGATGAAACTGTCCTTGCCGAGGAAATCGTAGAGAAAGCGAACGACCCAGACGACGATCGCCACCGTGAGGACCAGCGGGAGGACGGCGAACAGCCCGGTCAGGAACGTGGAAAGAATCCCCTGGTTCCAAATCCAGTTGATGATCCGTCGCATGGCCGTTCTCCAGTAAAGGATTCACGTTTCGGGGTTCAGTCTTCGCCTCGTCCCCAAGTTTCGGCTTGGGCACTTTCGTCTGGGAATCGCACGCCGCCAGGCGTCGCCTCTCACTCGTTGCCAGGCGGTGGCTTGCGCGCCGGCAGACTGGCAGCGTCTCCGCTCGTCAGATGAAGTAGCGATCGGCCGCGCTTGGCGCATATCGGTCGCGCCGAACAGCAACCTTATCACGATTCAACGCATGGAACAAGTAACCACAAAGGAGCACTGGCCAAGGGCCGTCGCCCGCCAGCCCCAAATCCTCTGGGCAAATCCGTCCGCTTTCCATCAGGTGTATTTGGCCGGGATACCCTGCCCTGATAACCGCGAGATCGACCCTCGGCAGGGTGTTTGGGTCCAGCAATTGGATTCTCGCCTTCCTGTACGCCTCAAAGACAAAGCCTGCACAACTGAACCGCATTCTTGCATAGCGCCCATCGTCTTCGAAAAGTGGCGCGGCGTGCGGGTGAACGCAGTACATCCGCGGCGCTGCGGCTATCAATTGGCTCGTGCTGAGCTGAAGGAACAGGAGGTGCTCGCTCGAGTGACAATCGACGAAAGTCTTGATCTTCCGCACTTCGTCGTCCGTCAGACAGGCACTGCCCAGGACGTTGGCCCTTAAGCGACCTGGGCCGCCTTGACCGTGCAGGGGAGGTCCCATGTCAAGCACGGCTATCTTGGCAACGTCATGCGAGCCGGTAGACTCGGCTATCCCTGTGTGGCCAATAAAGCCATGTTCAGCACCGTCTTGCCCCACGACGTCAAAGATGGCGAGCGACACCGTCGATCCGGCCACACGATAGCTGGGCACGTCAGTCTCCAGACATCCGGGTCACACTTGAGGCAAGACATTGTTCCGCAACTGGCGGAGCCAGGCTGCGGCATCCGGATTCTTGCTGCTCCACCTCCCATGCAGTTCGCCGAGGTCATCGCTGACAAGCTCGGTGAACCAGCGGTAGGGGCATGCGCGGACTGCTCGCCACGCGCGCTCCGCCAGTGGACTGCGCATCGCCACGATGGCTTCGACCGCCAACGAAGCGATTGCCGCATGTTTGTCGCGTAAAAGGATCCGCGGATTGATGTATGCCTGCACCATCTCCCAAAGACGCTGGGCCAACTCCGGCTGCGGATCGGCGACGACTGGCGGATGCACCTCGAAGTTGCGATAAATCATCTTGACGACTTCGACTTCCAGGTCAATCGGGAGCGGGGATCGGTGCCCGGCTTCAAGCAGCACTGCCAACTCGACCATCCGGTCCATCGGCATGATCGCGATGTATTTGCGGATGGCCGCGGCAACAGCGGCAAGCCTGCTGCGGTCATTGCTGTCTCGGTGATCGAGAATGT
>JAMOAF010001097.1 GCA_023621895.1 Planctomycetota bacterium | reverse complement strand
ATTCCAGCCTTCCTTCCCATGACCCCATATCTTCCCAGCTTAACAAGAAGAATGCCTCGTCCGATCAAGTTTGCCAAGGAAAGCGGCCGATCCAGTCAAAATTGTCCCCACAGACTCCATCAAAAACAAGCATCGATCAGCCCACACCCCCCTGTGGGGTGATGACTAGGGCCAAGAATGAGCGTATCGAGCTCGTGTCCGTGGCCAAAGGCCCTTGCATGGACCGCTTGAGCCTATATACTGAGAATTTTCCGCGACTCTCCGCACCACTATATCCGGGCGGCGTGCGGGCGGCCGAGGCGGGCAGAACGCTCCGCGCGGCTTCTGCGGACGAGGATTCGTTTCCGGTCAACCAAGTCTGATGATCCTCCACCTCCCGGGGTGTTGTCTGGGGTTGTTGGGCAAGAAAACACGTGATTTTGGAGTGCAGTCCCAATGGCTCGCGTCTGTGCAGTCTGTGGCAAGTCGACGCAGGTGGGGAATTCCGTGGCTCACCGAGGCAAGGCCAAGTATCTCGGGGGGGTCGGCACGAAGGTGACGGGCATCACGCGGCGGCAATTCCGGCCGAATTTGCAGCGCGTGCGCGTGACCACCCCGGATGGCGCAAACAAGACGCTCCGTGTCTGCACCCAATGCCTTCGCAGCGGCGCGGTCACCAAGAGGATTCGCAATGCCCCGTTCAGGCTTCCGGCCGAAGCAGCGGCGGAAGCGGCAAAGGCCAGCCAGGGCAAGAAGTAGGCGGTCTGCGGGGGCGGACGTCGAAAGGCGCCATAGCGATGCCGATTTCGCGCGAGCAGGTCACAAGAGTCTCTCTCCTTGGGCGGTTGCTGCTCTCCGAGGAGGAGACCGAAACCATGACGGCCCAGTTGGGTCAGATTCTGACCTACATGGAACTGCTCGACGAGGTCGATACCGACCAGGTCGAGCCAATGGCGCACGCAGTCGAAGTCTCCGATGTATTCCGCGGCGACCAGGTCGGGCCGAGCCTGGCGAGGGATTGTGTCTTGGCCAATGCTCCAGAGCACGACGGCGAGTGCTACCGCGTGCCCGCGGTGCTCGGCGAGTCGTAACTCGCGATTGCCATCGCTCGCCCGATCCGATCGGTCATGCCCAGCCCCGCGGCGGTCGGACAACAAGTCGTCCGTGCCGGCAATTGCTGACCTGCCCTCGATTTGTGAGGAGATCTGCGTGTCGCTGACCGACTTGACTGCCTTGGAGCTTCTCGACCGGCTCGACGCCAAGGAGGTGACTTCCACGGAGGTCGCCGAGGCGTTTCTCGATCGGATCGAGCGGTACGATCGGCGGATCGGCGCCTTCTTGCGCGTGGATCGCGAGGCGGCGCTGGCCCAGGCAGCCGCGATCGACAAGAAGCGGCGAAGAGGCGAGGCGCTGGGGCGGCTGGGCGGGCTGCCGGTGGCGATCAAGGACCTGCTGGCCACCAAGGGCGAGCCGACGACTTGCGCCTCGCGAATGCTCGAAAACTTCCGCCCGCCTTACGACGCGACCGTAATTGCGCGGCTCAAGGCGGCCGACGGCGTGATCCTCGGCAAGACGAACATGGACGAGTTCGCCATGGGCGGCTCGACCGAGAATTCGGCGTTCCAGTTGACGCGCAACCCCTGGGACACCACCCGGATACCCGGCGGCTCGAGCGGCGGCGCGGCGGCCGCCGTGGCCGCCGCGATGGCCCCCCTGTCGGTCGCTTCCGACACCGGCGGCTCGATCCGCGCGCCGGCCAGTTGGTGCGGGGTGGTCGGATTGAAGCCGACGTACGGGCGGGTCAGCCGTTATGGACTCGTCGCGTTCGCCAGCAGCCTCGATCAGATCGGCCCCCTGGCACGCACCGTCGAAGACACCGCCCTGCTGCTCGAAGTTCTCGCGGGCCACGATCCGATGGATTCCACGTCAGTCGATCGGCCCGTTCCGAACTACACCAGCGCGCTTCGCCGGCCCCTCGAGCGGCTCCGCCTGGGAATCGTCCCCGAATTCTTCGGCGACG
The DNA here is from genome assembly GCA_023621895.1 of Planctomycetota bacterium. GTDB lineage: Bacteria > Planctomycetota > Planctomycetia > Pirellulales > Thermoguttaceae > JAAYCB01. The sequence goes on along the minus strand of JAMOAF010001097.1, from coordinate 2,177 downwards.
GGCTCGACGCCGAAGTCGCGGCGGCCGTCCGCGCCGCGGTCGACGTCTACCGGTCGTTGGGGGCGACTGTCGAGGAAATCTCGCTGCCGCACGGAAAATACGCCGTGGCCACCTACTACATCATCGCGCCCTGCGAGGCGTCGAGCAACCTGGCGCGATACGACGGCGTGCACTATGGTTACCGGACCGACGTGCAGAAGGCGGCGGCCCAACTGGAAGCGGAGCGCAAGGCCCTCGAGCAGGCCGGGGATCGGGCTGGCCTCGACGGCCTCGACACCGCTCTGGTGCGAATGTACCGCCAGACCCGGTCGGAAGCGTTCGGGCCCGAAGTCAAGCGGCGGATCATGCTCGGCACGTACGCCCTCAGCGCCGGGTACTACGACGCCTATTACCTCAAGGCGATGAAGGTCCGCCGGCTCATTCGCGAGGATTTCGATCAAGCCTTTGAAAAGGTCGACCTGATCGCCGGTCCAGTTACGCCGATGCCTGCGTACCCGATCGGCGAAAAGATCAATGACCCCCTGGCGATGTACCTGTGCGACGTGTACACGGCCTGCACCAACCTGGCCGGGATCGCTGGACTTTCGATCCCCTGCGGTTTCAGTTCCCGCGGGCTGCCGATCGGCCTGCACTTGCAGGCGCCGGCTTTCGAGGAGGAACGCCTGCTGCGGGGAGCCGCCATGTATCAGCGCGCTACCGCGTGGCACACCCGCAGACCCAGCCTCGACGGCGAGTAAGAAATCTGGTCGAGGGATGCGTTAGCGCCATCGCTCACGACGGCCATCCGCCGATTTCCACAAATGCCCATCAAGCCCCGTCGCAACCTATGAAGCAGACCATCCTCTTCCTGGCATTCATCCTGGCCACCGGCTCGCTGTTCGCGCGCGAGCCGGTCTGGGTTTTCAACAACGGACCGGACGCGGCGTCGATTTCGCTCGGGCAAGGGCAGCTCTACCGCGAAGCCGGGTTGACGAAGTTGATTGCGACCGGAACCGACCTCACCTTGACCGTTCCCATCAGCGCGAACGACGCGTTCCTCGCCGGCGAGCGACCGTTCTTCGCCGTTCGGTACCGATACAAGACGACGATCGCGCAGGCGGGCCTGTTCTTCACGACCGATACCTTGACCGTTCTTTCGGACGAGAGTTATTCCATGTTTCCCGTCGTCGGGGACAATACATGGCGGAACGCGATCGTCGACATGCGCGCATTCGGCCATAAGAACTGGGCCGGCTCGATCACTTCGTTCCGGTTCGACCCGACCAATCCGAGCGACGTGGGTTCCGTCTATCACGTTTCTCGCCTCGGCTTCTTCCCGTCGCAGGCGGAGGCGCAACGTTTTCTCGATGCCGCCGTGGACGCGCCCGACTATTCGGAGCCGACGCACTTCACCGCGCCACTCGAGCGGGTCCTGGTTCCCGGCGGCTGTCTGTCCGATGGGTTCGACCAGGCCGACTTCATGCTCCGGTCGACGGCGATCGACAATCCGTCCGAAACGACCGTCGTCCGATTCCGCCCAAGAGACGCAGCGGGCAACGAATCCGTTGTTCCCGTCTGCCAGACGAACTGCCGCGGATTCACCCGCTTCGTCGCGAAGAAACCGGGAGTCTACCGCCTGGCCAACACAGATGTTCCGTTGGAAGACATCTCCAGCCTGGCGATGAATACCCGGTTGGCGATTCGATTCGTCGTTGCGCGGCAATTGCTTGGCGGGGTGGCGGACGGGTGTTTCCGCCCGAACGATCCGCTTTCAGATTCCGACTGGAACGGCGCGGCGGGGTTGCTGGGCGAGTACGACATCGATCTGAAAACAGAGGCCAAGCCGGGTACGCGGGCCGAAGCCGCCGCTGTTCTGAAGGCGGCCGTCCAAGCCGCGTTGGGAACCGCGATCGAGTCTCCCTATACCAACGAGTACCTGACGCGCGATCGGATTCGAATCGGAGCATGGGTCAGTCCGCGCCGGGAGGCGATCGGAGACGATTTCATCCAAACGTACAGTGCCGGCGGATTCGACTGGATCATCGCCCACGGCGCGCTGGCCGGCTCCGACCACAGGGAAATGCTGCTCAGGGACTGCGATAGGTACGGCGTCGAGCTGATCCTCGGCGACGGGGCGCATAAGAACCCCGCCGTGGCGACCGCCGAGTACTTCGACCATCCGTGTTTCGCCGGAACCT
>JAMOAF010000890.1 GCA_023621895.1 Planctomycetota bacterium | reverse complement strand
CAGGCACCTGTAGCACTTCGCCTTTCTTGCCAACTGACACCGGTGTGCGGTTTTGTTCTTCAATTCCACTATATAGTCCGGCCTACAACTGCCATCGAACTGAAATAGCCCCAGCGCGTCAACCGAGGCAACGGGCGCATTCTGCAAGAAGTGGTAGTCGTTGCCGGACTTGCCTGCTTTTGCCGCGCGGGAATACATGAACCGGGTGAATGCATGCTCCTCAATCGGATCGCGGCTCAGCCATTTAGCCCGACCCGATGCGGTGCTGTAGCCACAACCTCGCGAACCGGGCGTGAACATTGGGCGAACTCGCGCTCGCCGTGACAAGCGACCCGATGGGGTGCGGCAAAAACTCCGGGCGCGTGTTTTTCGAGGGGAGGTCGTCCACGTCGGCGCGAGCGCGCCGCGTGAAGCCGCTGACAGCGGCGAAGCAGCTAAGGATGGAAAGCAGCTTTGAACCACGCCGGAAGATTACTCAATCGGCGCGCCGGGCGGAAGCGGTTTTTCGGGTTCGACTGGCCGCGCTGCCGGATGGCAGCGGGCGTGGACTTCCTGCAACTGGCGGATGGTGACTTCGGTGTAAATGGCGGTCGTCTCCAGTTTCTCGTGTCCGAGCAACTGCTGGATGTAACGGATGTCCGCGCCGCCTTCGAGCATGTGCGTCGCGCAGGTGTGACGCAGCAGATGGCAACTGCCTTTGAGGCCCGTGGCCTTCATCCAGTCGGCGGTCATGCGCGAGAGCACGTCGGGGTTGAAGGCGTCGCCGTAGCCGGTGAGGAACAACGCCGGCGTGCGCGTGTCCAGCGAGAGGCGCGGGCGCACTTCCTTGAGATAGCGTTCGAGCCAGGCGACGGCGCGCGCGCCGACGGGCACGACGCGGTCTTTCTTCCCTTTGCCCCGCCGGATGGTGAGCGTGCGCCGTTCGGGGTTCAGGTCGGTGAGTTCGAGGCGGCACAGTTCGGCGCGGCGCAGGCCGCAACTGTAAAAGAGTTCGAGCATCGCGCGATCGCGCACGCCGAGCGGATCGGTGACGTTCGGCACGGCGAGCAACGCCTCGACCTGGGTGAGCGTGAGCGCGGCGGTGGGCAGGCGCTTTTCCATGCGCGGCAGTTCAAGCTCGCTGGCCGGGTTGTGCAGGATGACGTTCTGTTTCGTCAGCCAGCGGAAGAAGTCTTTGAGCACACCCAGGCGCGTGCGTTGCGTGCTCCAGCCGAGGCGCTGGCCATTGGCCTTGGTGCTGCGCCAGAGGGCGCGCTGATAGGCTTCGAGGATGGGGCGCGTGATGTGCGCGGCGTGTTTCAGGTCGCGCTCGCTCGCCCACGCGAGGAAGACTTTCAACGCGTCGCGCCGGCCTTCGAGCGTGCCTTCGGCGTAGTTGCGGGCGCGCAACTGGTCAAGGTAGGCGTCGCGCCAGAGGGCGAGCGCGTCGGGCGCGGAACGGTCAAAGCTGTCCGGCTTGGCGTCGTTGCCGCCGCGTTGCGCTTTCGCGCGCCGGCTCAACCACTCGACAGCTTTGATTCCTTTGGGTGCGGCCATGATTACGATGCAGTGTTTGAAGCGAGCTTCCTGATTTGCAAACCCGTTACCCCGTCAGGTGTTCACCAAATCCCTGTCAGCATTGGCGCAAACGGGTGTCGGGGTGGTTTCGACACCCCCCGTTACCCGCCCGTTTCCGCCCGACACCCCACCCGAAAAAGCCGTGAGCTTCGCGGTGTAGTCGTGGTGCGCGGTGGCCGTGCGCAAGCACGCGACTTCCATCAAGCCGACGTGGGCGACGGCTTCGGGCGCGTCCAGGTCAAAGAGGATTTCGTAAACGAACGCGCTGCCGAGTCGTCCGTGACGCAGCGCAAGGTATTCGAGCGCGACGAGTCTTTCGAGATGCACGCTGACTTGCGTGAGACTCCAGCCGCAGAGGTCGCGCAGTTCTTTGCGGCTAAAAGTGGAAGCGGCCTTCGCGCCGCGTGGCTGGCGCTTCGCTTTCATCAGCTCGCGGATGAAGCCGAGCAAGCGGCGCGTCTGCGGCGGCAACTCATCGAGCGAACGTCCGAGCACTTCGGGCGCGAGCTCGTTCGCCAGGGCGATGTCATCGAGCGTGACTTCCACGAACTCCACGACGCGGCCGTTGACCAGGTGCTGGCCGCGTTGACGCTGGTGCTGGTGCAGGAGCGCGATGGCGTCAATGAGCGTGAGATATTTCTCGTGGTCGCGCCGGTTGCGCGTGCGCGCGGTGGCGAACGTGAGCGCCGGCGCGAACGGGTTCACAACGGCCAGCGGCGCGAGCAAACGCTGCGCGTTGCGCAGATTCTTCAGCAGGTCTTTGCGCTGCTCGTGCGCGAGCAGGCCCGCCAGCGTGCGGCGCTCGCGCTGCACGCGATGAATGCGCTCGGTCTGCGCCGCGCTCTCGTCCACCGCCAGCGTCAGGCAGCGGTTTTGCAACTCCTCGTCCAGGTCAATGGCCGTCGTCGTCAGGAAGATCATCACCGGGCCTTCGACGTGATATTCCTGCGTCACCATCTTGCCGGTCGTGGGGTCTTTGCCGGTGCTGGCGATGGTGAGTTCGCCTTCGCTTTGCAGGAGCTTGAGCGCGTAGCTGGCGCGCTCCGCGCCGGCTTCCTCGACGACGGCGAGGATTTTGTGTTTCAGATTCGTCTCGCCCAGGTAGTAGAGACTCTGCCCCGTCATGGCGGAGTATTTGACGCGCTCCTCCTCCGGGAAGAACGAGAGCACCGCGTCCATGAGCGTGGTTTTGCCCGCCGCGCTCGCGCTCTGGATGATGATGGCCAGCGGCCTTTCGAGTTTGCGCGACACGCCCGCGAGATAGGCAACGAGCGTGTTGCTTTCCTCGCCGATGATGCCCGCCTGGTGGAACGCCTCGCGCAAGCGGGCGATGAGATTCGGCTCGCGCAACCAGGTCAACGCCGCGTCGCGTTCCTCCGGCGTGAGCGTCACCGCCGCCGCGACGTGCTCCGCTGGCTTCGCCAGTTCCGCCTGCGCCTGCTCGACGGCGAGCAACAGGCGCGCAACGTCGCGCTTGAGCAAGTCCGGCAACAGGCCGGTTTCTTCCGCCGCGCGTTCGATGAAGCGCCGGCGCTCCGCGTCGCGGCACAGATCCACCGAGTCCAGGTGGAAGCGTTCACCGGCGCGAAGTCGCAACGCGACTTTCAACGCATCCGTGCCGAGTGTCTTTTCCAGACCGGCGACGCGATACTCGCGGCCTTCGATTTCCATGAACCAAGCGTCGCCGCGCTGTTCAAGTGTCGGTGAAGTGGGCGTTGGTGGCTTCTCCTCTTTAGCCGCGTCCGGTTTTAAGCGGCTAACAGAAGCAGCTAAAAGAGAAGAAGCCTGCGCGACGACTTCCGCGTAAGGAGCGGGAACGAACGGCGACGGCGACCAGCCGACGCCCGTTTCCAGCGACTCCTTGTCCACGATGGGCAACGGCTCGCCGGTGAGTTCATCCACGACCATCGCAACGTGCTTGAGTGGTTCGGTCGGCGGCGAAGCCGCAGGCTTGGTTTGCGTTGGTGGCCGTGCGCCAGTGCCAAGCCAGGCGGCCGAGTTCAGAAGCAACGCCAGCGATTTGTCGGCGGGTTTGACCTTCTGCGCGTATTCGTTGGCGTCTATGCCGTGCGGGAACTTCACACGGAAGACTTCCACGCCGTGCGCCTTGAACCGCTCCGCGTCGCGCTGCGCCGCGCGCTCGCCGGCGTCGTCGGCGTCGTAAGCGATGCGAACGCGCCGCACCTGGCGCAACGCTTCCCACAGTTCATCGGTGAAGCCTTCCGTTCCAAACAGACAGGTCGTGTTCGGAAAGCCGTTCGCGCAGAACGTCAGCGCGTCGAACACCGCTTCGCACAGGATGATTTCGTCACCCTTCAACGCCTCGCGGTTCAAGAGGCCGCGATGCGGCCCGGGCGGATAGAGATGCTTGAACTCGCCGCGCGTTGCCGCCGGACGCGACACGCGCCGCCCGTAGAAGCTGACGACGTTCCCGGCTTCATCAAAGAGCGGCACGGTGATACAGCCGTTGAAGTGCTCGTGGCCGCTCTCGCGCCACAAGCCAAGCTGCGCCAGCCGCGTCCGCAACGTCTCGCCCTCGTTGCGGTTCTTCATCGGCAGGCGCAGGCCCAGCGTCCGGTCGGCGAAGCCGAGTTGAATGCGGTCCATCAACTCGTCGCTGTCGAGTCC
>JAMOAF010000839.1 GCA_023621895.1 Planctomycetota bacterium | reverse complement strand
AGAATCGCTAGAGGAGCGATATTCCACCGACAGCGAAGCAAGTGACCATGAATCTGCCGTCCCACGGAGATCAACCGAATCGGCCAATCGCCGTTGGCATCGACCTTGGCACTACCTATTCCCTGCTAGCGTATCTTGATCTGGCAGGGCGGCCGATCTCTTTGCCGAACTCGTTGGGAGATCTGCTCACACCCAGCGCGGTGATGGTCGATGAGGACGAGATCATCGTCGGGCGAGAGGCTGTCAAGGCGTCGTCCTTTTTACCCGGCAACTATGCAGAGTGCTTCAAGCGCGACATGGGCCGGCAAGCGGTGCAGCGGCCCGTCCATGGCCACCATGTTCCCCCCGAGGTGCTCAGCGCGCTGGTGCTCCAGCGATTGAAGCGCGATGCGGAACACCGCCTTGGACCGCTTTCCAAGGCGGTGATCACCGTGCCGGCCTACTTCGACGAAATGCGCCGCAAAGCAACGCAGGACGCCGGCCGGCTCGCCGGCTGGGAGGTCCTCGATATCATCAACGAGCCAACGGCCGCCGCCTTGGCATGTGGTTGGGAACGGGGGCTGTTTGGCATGCACGGCACGAGCACCTGCGATCCCGCGGAACGTGTTCTGGTCTACGACCTCGGCGGCGGGACGTTCGATGTGAGCCTGCTGGAGATCGATTCGGACACGTTCCGCACGCTGGCCACCGACGGCGACGTCCGCCTCGGCGGCAAGGACTTCGACCAGGCGCTGGTCGACCACATCGCCGAGCGTTTTTTGTCGGAGCACGGGCTGGATCCCCGCAACGACGCGCAAGACGCCGCCCAGCTTTGGCGCGACGCCCAGGAATTGAAGCACGCCTTGAGCGAACATTCCAAGGCGACGAGCGTGTGTTTTCACGCCGGCATCCGCTTGCGGATCGAAGTCACCCGGCAGCAGTTCGAGGAAATGACCGCGCACCTGCTCCAGCGCACGGAGGAAACCACGTCGCTGGTCGCTCAGCAGGCCAGCCTCGGCTGGCGAGAAATCGATCGAATTCTCGTCGTTGGCGGCGCCACGCGGATGCCGATGGTGACCAATATGCTCCGGCGGCTGACGGGCAAGGAACCCGACCTCTCGATCTCCGCCGACGAGGCAGTCGCCCACGGGGCCGCGCTCTACGCGGGAATGCTCCTGGGATTGGGCACCGACCGGCAGCGGAGGTGCACCCTGATCAACGTGAACTCCCACAGCCTTGGCGTCGTCGGCTTTGAAACCGGAACCGGCCGGCGCGTCAACGCCGTGTTGATCCCGCGAAACACGCCCATTCCGGCCGAAGTGACCAGGTCCTTCAAGACCTTGGAGCCGAACCAGAGGACCGTCGCCGTGCCGGTCGTGGAAGGAGAGAGCGAACGCCCTGAATTCTGCGTTTCCTTGGGGAAATGCGTCGTCCGCGACTTGCCGCCGGACTTGCCCAAAGGGACCCCCGTCGAGGTCACCTATCGCTACGCGTTGAACGGCCGAGTCTCCGTCTCCGCCCGGGTGCCGAGCACGGGCAGATCAGCGGAGGTCGAGATCGAGCGCGACCGCGGCCATGTCAACGCCGATTTGCCGACTTGGCGCAATCGCCTGCTCAAGGCCGCCCCGCCGCCGCTGGGCGCCCGCATTGCCGCGGAAATCACGGACGAAACGGAACTTGCCACCCGCGACGGAATCATTCGCCAGCTCGACACCCTCTATACCCAGATTGGCCAATTGGCGGTCGCGGCACACCTGCCGAAGCGGTACGAGCCCGCGCAGCGGGTCGCGCGCACCGCGGCCGACGAGCTCACGCGCGCCCGCCACGCCCTGGCCGAGGTGGAACGGCGGCGCGCGGATGCCCTGGCGCCGGCGGAAGCAGCCCGGCTGAGCGCCGAGGTCTCCAACGCCCGCCTCAGCGAGCGGCAGGCCGCCACGAACAGCCGTTTTGCATACCTCTCCTTGGGCCGGGAAATCGCCGCCGCCGGACTCTGCCCCTTGGGAGCCGAAGAGGCCCTCAAGCAGGCCGAGTCGTTGCGCCGCCAATTGGAGTAGCCTCCGTCGCCAGAGGGCGTTCAGGCGAGGATCGGATACGATCGGTTCGGCAGAGTCCGGCGCAAGAACAAGCGAAGGGCGAGCTGACCAGGATCAGATCGCCCTTCGCCTTCTTGATTTTTCAACATCCCGCGCGATTTCGCGCGTCAAGGGCTGGCGGGTGTCGTGTCGGAGTTCGATGTCGCAACAACGACGCCGGCGATAATGCCGCCGGCGGCCAGCGCCGGCAGAATCCACTGCCCGATGCCGCCGCCCGAGCATGGATCGCAATAGCCCTGGCCGCGGACGACCTGGCCGTTGGCGATCAGCATCGCCCGCGACTGGGCAACCGGCGGAGCCGCGTTGGCGGTCCAGAGCCGGTAGACGCCCTGGCCGCCTTCGGTGACGACCTGCGCCGTGCCGCCACTGAGACCGGCAATCCGGAAATTGCCCGCTCGGTCGGTCAGCGCGTGAACCGGCTGGCGGCCTTGCTGGAGGACCACGACCTGGACACCTGCCTTGCCAAGCCCCTGCTGGTCAACGACCTGGCCAATCAGCATCCCGCCATTGGCCAGTGCCACGTCGTTGATCTGCACCTTGGGGGCAGCAGGCGCTGCCATGACGGCTTGCGGCAGAATCAAGCCGATGCAAACAATCGCAACCACCTGCTTCCGAAAGAGTCTCTTACCAATCACTTCTCGTCTCCCTCCTTGTATTGGAGAACGGCTAACCAAGCATCCCAACATATTTTCTGCCAGAGTTGGCGCTGCTCACGCTCTGTGAACCGGCCAATACGGCGTTGGTGCCCAATGGGTAGTTTGTCTGCCCTGCCGGCAGACCGGCAATCTGCCTGCCCGAAAGTCCGGCCATGACGGAGGCTTCTCGTGCAGCCTCCGCGGGGCCGAGCGGCGCATCGCTCGTTTGACCGGCGACGGCAGCCCTGCGGCGCGCGGCCCGGTCAACAAACAGGCTCTTAACTCGGCCCCATTCCTCGTGGCCGAACAACTGCTGGCGAACGCAGAACGCGACCGCCGCCACCGCGCTCAGCCAAGCCCAGTACTCCTGGCCCGTGAGGACGACCAGGCATCCCATTGCGCCTGCGCCCAGACTCAGCCCCCCAAGCACCGCGAGGCTTCCCCAAACGCCGAAGCCGCGGTCCAGCAACCGGTGATGCACGTGCGCGCGGTCGGCCACCATGATGCCACGTCCGGCAAGCCCCCGGCGGACGACCGCCAACAGCGTATCGCAAAGGGGCACGAACAGGAGTGCCCCGATTTGGGTAAGATTTGCCGCCCCCGCCTCGGAACCCGCACGGAGCGCCAGCGTCGCCAGCACGAGCCCGATGACCATGCTCCCGCAATCGCCCAAGTAGATTCGCGCCGGCGGCAGGTTGTGCGCCAGAAATCCGCCCAGCGCGCCGGCCAAAACCAGCGCAATCAGCATCGCGTGCTGATGACCGGCGATCGCGGCGATTGCAGCAACGGCCAAGGCCATGATGATTCCCGCCGTCGACGCCAGGCCGTCCATGCCGTCGATCAGATTCAACGCGTTGATCCCCAGAACAATCCAGCCGATCGTCCAGGGAATCCCCAGCCACCCCAGTTCAATTGTCTGCCCGAAGAGGATCAGCCGTTCCGCGTAGCACCCTGCCAGGATCAGCGGCACGGCCGACAGGACCTGGCCGAGCAATTTCAGATCGGCCCGCATGTCGCACAGATCATCGTAACAGCCGAGGACCGAGAGCATGCTGATCGAAATAGCCAGCGCGGCGGCCAGCGGCCGGGCCGGCAAATCGGCAGGGCAAAGGACGACCGACAGCCCGGTTCCAATCAGAATCGCGGTATTAACGGCAAGCCCTCCCCACTCGGGGGTCGGCCTGGCGTGTTTCTTGCGAAAACCATCCGGACGGCTGACCGCGCCGCATCTCCAAGCGGCCCGCATCGCCAGCGGCGTAAGAAGGAGGCTGCTGAGAATGGCAACAATGACGACGAACCCCATTCGCTTTCCTCTTGAAATGCGTCTGATGGGGGAAACCGGCGATTCGGCTCCAGACTGTCTCTATTCTTCGGCAGTCCTTGATGGAAAGGGCGCGAAGATTTTCCGAAAATTCCAAATTTAGCTTGAGAGCGTTCTATTCTGGTCGGATCGATTATTCCGTTTGCCCGATTCCTCGC
>JAMOAF010000926.1 GCA_023621895.1 Planctomycetota bacterium | reverse complement strand
CTTGGCGCGAATTCAACAATCGCAAAAGCGATACAACGAAGCCGAGCACAACCTCAAACTGGCCGAGGAGAGGCTCGAGGCGCTGGCCAACAGAAAACCGATTGCGAAGACCCCGACCTCGTCGGTCAACGGTCGGGCGCAAGTCCCTATCGCTGCTGGTACGGCCGGCCCGACTCGAAACGATCCACCAGGTACTCGTAGAACGAACGCTCGCTAGCCGTGCAAGGGCCAAAGCCTGCTGCTTCAGGTCCGCCAGCAGAATCAGGGCAATCAGGAGACGAACATGTCGCAGCCGTTTCCAAAGCGAATCGACGAGACTCGCGTGGCCGAGATCTTGGCAATCATCGCCGCCCCGCCCAACCGCCGCCTCGAGCCGGCCGCGGGCGATCTGGCCGGCGACTTCGACTTCTGGTTCGACGGCGGAGCCGGCCGCACGCACACCGGCTCGCAGCACTACTTCTTCGCCGACGGAACACAAGCCCACCTCGTGTTCCCCGCCCCTTGGCTGAATCTCAACATCGTGTTTCCCAACGGCGAAATCGTCGATGTCGTGCAGCGCCGTTCGCGGGGCGAGCTTGGCGAAATTCCGGCATGTTTGCGGCTCGACCGGTTGGAATCTTGAGGCCTCCGAGGCGATCCTCCCCTCCAAGTCTCGAGACGGAAACCGGCAGCTCCGCCCGCGGGTCAAGCGGTTACCGATTGGCCCTGGCAGAGGAAGGCGGCGGCGGCAGCGCGTGCTGGCACTGCTAGCATTCCTACCCCAATTTCAGGGTGAAAATTTTACGCGCACTCTCGGCAAAAATCGCCCGCGGATGTTATAATCCCCCTTGCACGCGCGGCGGTTGCGCCACCGCGCGTTCAACGTCTGTCTCGCTGAACGACTCCGACTTAGAGGGAGGGAGCCCATGTCGAAAACCAGAGTCCCGTTGCCGAAAGCGGATCTTCGCCGCAAGCGTTTCGCCGAAGTCCTCCAGTTGCCCGTGGCCCAGTTGAACCTGCCCGTCCGCACGGTCAATTTCCTCGAAGACGACGGCGTGCTGCTCGTCGAAGACCTGCTCAACTGCACGCGCGAGCGGTTGCTCGCGATTCCCAACTTCGGCGACAAGGCGCTCGAGCAAGTCTTCAATGCCCTTCGCGACGTTGGCCTTGCCTGCACCGTGGAAGCCGACGGGCGAGGGCGCTGGAGCTACGTGGGGCCCGTTTAGGGCCCCGCGCGGCGTCTGCGGGAGGGCGCCGGCCCGGGCTGGATCAAGGCAGGAATGTGGGCAAGCTGCGCGCCTCCGGTTCCATTGCTGTTCATGGTTTCACATCTGCTGGCGCCCCGCTATAATGGGTGGTTTTGCGGCAAGAACGTGGATCAGCACCCCTCTCGCCCAGCGCGCTGCCGATGTCCGCCTCCGAACCCGCCAGAATCGAATCCTATCTGAGCCGATTCGGGCTCTCCGCCTTCCGGCTCGGCCAGGAAGAGGTGATCCGCGCCGTGCTGGCGGGCCGCGATTGCCTGTGCGTGATGCCGACCGGCGGGGGCAAGAGCCTCTGCTACCAGTTGCCGGCGCTGGCCCTCGACGGGTTGACGCTGGTCGTCTCGCCGTTGATCGCGCTGATGAAGGACCAGGTCGACCAGCTCCGCGCCCTGGACATGCCGGTCACGTACATCAACAGCACGCTCAGCCCGGCCGAGCAGCAGAGCCGACTGGATGCAATCGCCGCCGGCAGGGTGCGGATCGTCTACGTGGTGCCCGAACGCTTCCGCAGCAGCCGGTTCCTGGAGGCAATCCGGGGCGCGCGGCTGCGCCTGCTGGCCGTCGACGAGGCCCATTGCATCAGCCAGTGGGGCCACGATTTCCGCCCCGACTACGCCCGGCTGGGAAGCTTCCGCCGGCTGCTCGGCAACCCGACGACGATCGCTCTGACGGCGACGGCCACCGACGCCGTCCGGCAAGACATCATCGCACAACTCGGCCTTGCGAACCCCCAGACGTTCATCCGCGGTTTCGCCCGCGATAACCTCTTCTACCGCGTCTGGATCACGCGGGGCGAGCGGGAGAAAGCCGAGCGGCTCATCGAATTCCTCCAGCAGGCGCGGGGCTCGGGCATCATCTATGCCTCGACCCGAAAGCGGACCGAGGAAGTCGCCGAGATGGCCGCCGCGCGCTTGAGGCGCCGGGTCGTCGCCTATCACGCGGGCCTCATGCCCGACGACCGCAAGGCGGCCCAGGACGCGTTCATGCAGGGCCGCGCCGAGATCATCGTCGCCACCACCGCCTTCGGTATGGGGATCGACAAACGCGACGTGCGGTTCGTCGTCCACTACAACCTGCCAGGCACGCTGGAGGGGTATTACCAGGAGGCGGGGCGCGCCGGCCGCGACGGCCAGCCTTCGCAATGCCTCCTCCTCTACAACGCCGCCGACCGCTATATCCAGGAATGGTTCATCGAGAGCGCCTATCCGGGCAGGGAGAACGTCGAGCTCGTTTACGAGTACCTCGCCTCGGTCGAGGCCGATCCGATCGAACTCACGCAGCAGGAGATCAAGGAGCGGCTCGCGCTGCCGATCGGCGCCGACGGCGTCGGCGCCTGCGAGCAGATGCTCGAATCCGCCGGCGTGCTGCAACGGCTGGTGTCCTCCGAAAATCGCGCCGCCGTGCGCATCGAAAGCGACCTGCCCACGCTCGTCGACCTGCTGCCGAAACGGGCGACGACGCGCCGGGCCGTGTTGCGGGCGGTCGAGGAGATCGTCGGCCCGCGGCGGCGCGAAACCGTCTTCTTCCAGCCCGCACGGCTCGCCGGCATGACCGGACTCGAACCGCCCTCCGTCTCGGCCGCGCTCCGCGAACTCAATGAACTCGACGTGTTCGACTACGTGCCGCCGTTCCGCGGCCGCGCGATCCGCATGCTCGATCGCGAGACGCCGTTCGACCAGCTCGACCTGGATTTCGAAACCGTCGAGAAACGCAAGGCCGCCGAATACGAAAAGCTCAACCGCGTCGTCCAGTTCGCCCTCAGCCCGGAATGCCGCCAGCGGCAGATTCTCGATTATTTCGGCGAGCGGGACGGCCGTGCCTGCGGGCATTGCGACAACTGCGGCCGGACGGGCAAAGCGGCCGCTCCAGCCGTTCCGGCCGAACTCGGCGACGAGGCAATCAAGACCCTGCGGATCGCGCTGAGCGGCGTGGCCCGAGTCCAGAAGCGGTTTCGCTGCGGCAAGATTCTCATCGCCCAGATGCTCTGCGGCTCCGCCTCCGCCAAAATGGCCAGGCTCGGACTCGATCAGCTCAGCACGTTCGGGCTGCTCGAACACCTCACGCAGCCGGAGGTCGTCACGCTGCTCGAATCGCTCCTGGCCACCGGGCATCTCGCCCAGACCAACGTCGACCCGCACCGGCCGGTGCTCGAACTGACCTCGGCCGGGATCGATCTGATGAAGGGCGGCACGGAGTTTTCCGGCGTGTTGCCGGTGCCCCGCGACCTCCTGGCAAAAATCAGCGGCCGGCCCAGCCCGGTGCGCGAACCGGCCGAGCCGCGGCGCGCCGAACTCGACGTCGACGCCGAACTGCTTGGCCGATTGAAGGCCTGGCGGCAGAAAAAGGCCGAACAGTCGGGCGTGCCGCTCTACCTTGTCTGTAGCAACCGGACGCTCGAGGAATTGGCCGCCGCGCGCCCGCAAAGCCGCGCGGCCCTGCTGGAGATCGGCGGCATCGGCCAGCGGAAACTCGAGCAATATGGTCGCGAGCTGCTCGACCTGCTTGCCGAGACACCCACCGCCGGCGCGGCAGCGCCCGCCGATTCGCCGCGGGAAGAAGACCAGCCGAGCGAGCCGAGAATCGAGCGGCGGCCAAGCTGCTACTGGACGTGGCGGCTCGCCGCCGCGGGGCTGTCGATCGAGGAATGCGCGGCCGCGCGAGGCGTCGACGAGGATCGCATCCGCGCGGAACTGGAAGAGGCGGCGAGGCGTGGATTCAGGGTGGAATAATGATTGCGAGCGGCCGGCTTGCCGATTCCCGTAGGCTCTCAATCGACCTGCGTGATTCGTGGAAGCTCGGGCGCTGTTCAGATAGCCGCGTGGGCTTGCCCCGCGCTTCGTCTGTTATTCAGATAGCCGCGTGGGCTTGCCCCGCGCTTCGTTTGTCATTCAGATAGCCGCGTGGGCTTGCCCCGCGCTTCGTTTGTCATTCAGATAGCCGCGTGGGCTT
>JAMOAF010001049.1 GCA_023621895.1 Planctomycetota bacterium | reverse complement strand
AATTGTGGCCAGACTTAGAAGTAGCTGAACTGCTAGATGCCGTTGCCAGTTTCCAGCAAGATGACTACGTCATGACAGAAGCGGAAGCCAAATCCTTGCGAGACACATCCAAGCGGAATTTGCCGAAAATCCCCGTTCACCCGCTACGTAAACGCAACTGAAGAGGAAGAATGGATGACGGATCATCCGGACGAACCTCTTGTCCCCTATTCCGCCAATCGGGATCGATCCGTTCGTATTCCCCGCCGGCGATCCAGATAAGGTTCGGCCCGACTTGGTAACGCTCGCCGAGAAACCGGGCGCAGGCATCCTATCGGCTCGTTCGCTGCACAGGCCCCGGCGCCATCAAAGGCGACATGCTATCTGCCGCGCCCGCCGCCCAGCAGGGCCCGCATGAACTGAACGCTCTGGCCGATGTTGCGGTCCGTGCCGTGGCATTCAATCGACACGGCCCCGCTCCAGCCCGTACCTTGCAGCAACTCGATGCATCGCGCGATATTCTCGGCGTTCGCGCCGCCGCCGACGGGGACTTCGCTGCACGCGATGCCCGTCTCCTCGCCGCGCAGGGCGGCGGCCAGTTCGTGGCTCACGTCCTTGACGTGCATGTGGGTGACGAAATCGCGCAAGTCTCTCAGGTACTCCACCGGGTCGAGCCCGGCGATGAACACGTTGCCCGTGTCCATGTTCAATCGCAGGTGCTCCGAGTCGAAGGCCCCGAACAGCCGGCGCATGAAATCGACGTCCGTGGTGTACGGGCCATGCGGCTCGACATTCACGATGACGCCATAATCCTTGGCCCAGGGGAGCACCTGCCGGTAGTTGTCGCAGGTGATCCGGAAGACCTCTTCGCGGGTGAGGCCCTCGATCTCGAACGCGCCATCGACCGTATCGACCATCGGGCAGTCGATCTCCGCCGCGAAACGAATCGACTGCTGAACGTACTGGACGCCATGGCTCGAGCCGAGCGGCCCCATCAGCGGGTACGAGCCGTCGATCTGGGAGACCTTCAAGCCCTTCGAATCCAAGTACCGCCGCAACGCGCGCGGATTGCTCTCGAGCGAAACGCTCGGGTCGTAGCCCATCGCGGTGATGAAATACTGGCCGTGAATGACCGCGAACTCGATCGATTCGAGCCCGTGCCGGACGGCCGCCTCGCAAGCCGTCGCGAAACTGCCGCTAAGGGTCCGCCAATTGTCGGTGTGCAAGCCGAGCTCGATCATCTGTCTTCCTTTCCCAGGTTAGGCAATCCAGGGGCGAGCGCGGTTGCGCACGCCGGCCAGCGCGAGGACTTCGTTCATCGCTGACACGTCCTCGGCGATCTCGAAATCGAACATTCCCGACAGGCAAAAATCAGCCCCGTTCTGGAAGGCGTACGTGTAGCCGTCTCGCGGGCTGATTGCCCCAGCCGCCATCACCTTGAAGGCGATCCACGGCTTCGTCACGCCTTTCATCAGCGCGATCGTCTCTTCAGGCGTGTAGCTCCAGCGATTGTCGTGGCCGATGTTCACGCTCGGGTAATCGGCCGAGTGCAGCGTCTTGACGTAGTAGTCGGCGGGAATCTTGTTTTCCTCGCAGCACTTGATCGTTTCCAGACGGTGGGCCCCCACGCCGGCCGGCAGCCCCACGTCCTTGGCCGCTTCGACCGCCTTGGCGATCAGGTCGGGGCGGGGCGTGTTGCGGCCGCCGCCAAGGTCGACCCCGCCGAGCTGGTCGCCGCGGACGCCCCACAGGTAGATCGAGTCGGCGCCGATGTCGCGGAGCATCTTGCAGGCGTCGCGGTAGGCCCGCATGTCGTCGGTCACGTTGGCCGTGGGGCAGATGATCCATTTCATCTTTCCGCCGAGCTTGTTGCGATACTCCTGGAGCCAGTCGACGACGCCGGCCGCCGTGTGGATGACCACGGCATTCACGCCATGGGCCTCGGCCAGGGCCATCGTCTCGAAGATTTTCTCCTTCGTGTTGTAGCGCGCGGCCAACGTGTAGACATACTGCAAATCCCTCGAATGCGTGTAGTGCGTGAGCAGATTGCCGCCCAGCAGCATGCGGCCGATTGTCATCCCCGGCGCCAGTTCCGCCTGGGGGACGCGCGCCGCGACCGCGGCCGGCTTCTGGTCGCCGCCCTGGGCCAGCCCCGCGGCTCCGGCCGTGGCCAGGGTCGCCGACGCCGAAGCGGCCTTGACAAAATCCCGTCGTGTGACTCGGTCTGCCATCGTGCTGTTTCCTTGTGTTCGTTTCTTTCGCGTGCAAAACCGCGGCGGCGATCCGGCTAGGCTCGCCAGGGCCGGGTCCGCTTCTGGTCGGCCCGGGGAATGACCCGTTTAACGATCTCGGCGTTTCCGGCAATCAAGAAGTCGAACATCGCCACCGCGGCGAAATCGGCGCCGCCCTGCTCCAGGGCGTACGTCAGCCCGGCGCGCGAATCGATCGCGCCGGCGGCCAGCACCTGGGTGGCCAGCCACGGCTTGGTGATCGACTGGAACGTCTCGATGACCTGTTCGGGATGGGCGCACCAGATGTTGTCGAAATACCCCGGCGTCCGCTGGATGTACTCATCGCGCACTTCGGGCGGTGTCGGGCGCGACGTGGGATAGCCGTCGGCGTGGAACGACTTGACGTAGAAATCCAGGGGCAGCCCGGCGGAAGCGCAGGCAAGGACCACCGGCATCGCCCAGGCGCCGACGCCGATCGGCAGGTCGAACCGGGCTGCCTCTTCCACCACCTTGGCAATCTGGCCGATGCCGTGCCGCCGCACGATCTCGTCCGTCTCGCAAGGATCGGTGAACTGGGCGATCGCGCCGCTGTCGATGTTCCGCTGGATGGCCTCGGTCAGCTTGCCCCCTTCGAGCGCCGGCGAGAGGCGGCGGATGAACTGCATTTTTCCGCCCGACGCATTGTACCTGGCGACGGCCTCTTCGCCCCAACCGAGCACGGTGTTGATCCCGTTGGCCTCGGCCAGCCGGAGGGTCTCCTGGAGGCACTCGGGCGTGTGGTAGGTCTGCGCCAGGCGCCGCACGTATTTCAGGTCGCGGCTGTGGACGTTGCCGACGAGCGGGCTGCCGTCGAACACGAGCCGGCTGACCGTGGCCTTGCCGAGCTTGCCGCACGGCATCCCGTTGAAATCCGCATGGAACCTGCCGCGACCGGTTTTTGTGTCATCCATCAATGCTGGTCCCTTCCCTTTCTGGAGGCGTCAATGGCCCGTATTGGGCGACGGTCCGCCGCTGGCCGCCTTGGATAAGGAGTGATATTGCTCAATCGCACGATAGTCGGGCTCGTGCAGCCGGGCCTCGTCGGGCGCGGGCACGCGCAAAGGCCGCACGACGCGGAAGCCCGGGGCCAGCGCGGAGGTGAACTGCCAGATGCTCTGCGGATCGCGGGGGTCGAGCGATTTCCACTCCGGGGTGGAAGCTCGGCGGGCCGCGCTCCGCAGGCGGTCGGGGTCGTCGTCCCAGCAGCCGCCGCGGACCGCGCGGGGATGCTCCGTCTGCGGAACCAGCAGCGGATTGCGGACCGCCCGGCCCGCGAACTGCTGGTAATAGCCGGGGTCGTACGCGTCGAGGACCCACTCGGCCACGTTTCCGTGCATGTCGCGCAGCCCCCAGGGGTTGGGCCTTTTCTGACCGACCTTCTGGCATCGATCGTTGGCGTTGAAGAAGAACCAGCCGTGGTCTTCCAGCGGGCCGGGATCGTTGCCGAAGGAATAGGCGGTGGTCGTGCCGGCGCGGCAGGCATACTCCCATTCCGCCTCGGTCGGCAGGCGGTAGTAGCGGCCCGTCTTCGCGCACAGCCACTTGCAGTAGCAGCGCGCCGCGAGCTGCGTCATTCCGAAGGCCGGATAGCCCGATTTACCCATGTCGAACGTGACATCCGCAAACGGCTTCGACGGCCGGGCGATCGCGTCGGCAATCGCCTCCATCCGCCGCCGAGCCGGGTCTTGCTGGTCCGCGCCGGCGTCGCCCGTGTCGTCGGCGGCGAGGCCCTCCACCACCGCCGCCCAGAGATTGTACTCGTCCCACGTGACTTCGCAACGGCCGATCCAGAACGGCTCCAGGCTGACTTCGTGTTGCGGGCCCTCGTCCTCGCGGCGGTCCGATTCCCCCGCGGGGCTTCCCATCAAGAACGTCCCGCCGGGGATCGGAACCATGTCAAACGCCACGCCGCTCGGACCGATCGTCTCCGTGTAGGGCTTCATCTCCCCCT
>JAMOAF010001055.1 GCA_023621895.1 Planctomycetota bacterium | reverse complement strand
CGCCTCGGTCTTTGCAGCCTGCTGGCTGGCGACCGGCTTGCCAGCGGTCTCGACCGTGTCGACGGAGATTCCAAGGGCTTCGGGCGCGGCGGACCGCGTCGGCCCGGTGGCGAACGGATCCTCGCCGCAGCCCGATGAAACCAGGGCGGCTAGAATCGCCAATCCGAATAAGCACCGCATGGCAACCCTCCTGCTTCCTTCTCTTGTGTCAAGAAGTCCACTTAACGTTTCGGCCTGGTGCGAAAAGCCGGCCCCACCGCGGCCAGCGCTTCGTCGTCTTCCATCGGAACGTCTGCTCGCAGGTTCCACGACTTCATTTTTTCGAGCACGGAGGTCTTGGTCATGTTGAAATCCAGGGGAGTCAGCGTCACGTAACCCTGCTTGATCGCCGACAGGTCGGTCTCCGCGCCTTTCAAGGCGGGCGGCGGATAGGCCGTCGCCCAGTAATAGACCCGCCCGAACGGATCGGTCCGCTCCTCGTAGTCCTCCCCGTACAGCGTCACGTCCATGGGCACGACGCGGATTTCGGGTGTCCCGGAAAGCGCCGCCGTGGGGATGTTCATGTTGTAGAGCTGCGGGCCCGCGCCTTTGCTCTGGAGAATCTGCTCGATGATCGACCCGGCAAGCCGCGCTGCCCGGTCGAACCGCGCGTGTTCGCTGTATTCCAGGGAGACGGCCACGCTCGTGATCCCGTAGAAGGCGCCCTCGATCGCCGCCGCGACCGTGCCCGAATACAGGACGTTGATCCCCGCGTTCAAACCGCCATTGATCCCGCTGACGACCAGGTCGGGGCGTGCCGGGCAGAGTTCGGAAATGGCGATCTTCACGCAGTCGGCCGGACTCCCCTCGACCGCCCAGCCCCACTGCTGCTGGCCGGCATAGACTTCCTTGAGAATCAGCGGCGTCAAATAGGTGATGGAATGGCCGACACCACTCTGTTCGGTGGCCGGCGCCACGACGTAGACATCGCCCAACCGTGCAAGCTGCCGCTTCAGCGCGGCCAGACCGGGGGCGTAGATTCCGTCGTCGTTCGTTAGCAAAATGATCACGTCTGTTCCGTCCTCAAGGCAAGATAACAAGAGGCGCGGCCACCTTGCCGCACCCCACTGTCCACTATAATCGAGACCTCGGAGAATCACAATCAGGATCGCTGCAACGTCTTGGCGGCAAACGGCTTGCAGTGGTCACCCGGCGCCGCTCGCCGGACGTCTGCGGGCTGTGCCGCTCGCGCGCCGCTCGCGCGCCGCTCGCGCGCCGATCGAGGGCACGGGGCACTTGGCGGATCCAGCGGGCAGGCCTATAATGGTGCGTTTTCTCCCCCCCTCACGCTCGATCCATGAAGCGAATCGCCGACGAAAAAGTTCTCGTGCTGGACTTCGGTTCCCAGTACGCCCAGCTCATTGCCCGGCGGGTCCGCGAGCAGCAGGTCTACTGCGAGATCGTCCGCCACGACATCTCGGCCGACCGAGTCCGCCAGTTGGCGCCGATGGGGCTGATCCTGTCGGGCGGGCCGGCGAGCGTCTACGCCGACGGGGCCCCGAAGTGCGACACCGACCTGTTCCACTTGGGAATTCCCGTGCTGGGAATCTGCTACGGCATGCAGTTGGCCTGCCAGGCGCTCGGCGCCGAGATCAACAGCGCGCCGCGCCGGGAGTATGGCCGTGCGGAGTGCCGCGTGCTCGCCGCCGAGGGGTTGCTCGAGGGCGTCTCCAAGCGGACCGAGGTCTGGATGAGCCACGGCGACCAGGTCATGTCCGTCTCGGCCGATTTCGAACCACTTGCCGAGACCGGCGCCTGCCCGATCGCCGCCGTCAAATACCGCCACGCGGCGATCTACGGGCTCCAGTTCCACCCGGAGGTCACGCACACGCCGGAAGGCCCGCAAATCCTGGGCAACTTTGTCGGCCGGATCTGCGGATGTTCGCGAATGTGGAAATTGGGCGACTTCGCGCGCCAGACGATCGACGAGGTCCGCGAGCGCGTCGGAGGCCGCCGGGTGATCTGCGGCTTGTCGGGCGGGGTCGATTCCGCCGTCGTCGCCGCCCTGCTCGCGGAGGCCGTCGGCGAGCGGCTCTCCTGCATCCTTGTCGACAATGGACTGCTCCGCAAGAGCGAAGCGGAGAGGGTCATCAAGGAGTTTTCCGATCACTTCAAGACCGACTTGCACGTCGTCCAAGCGGAGGATCGGTTCCTCGCCGCGCTGGCCGGCGTGGTCAATCCGCAGGAGAAGCGGCGGAAGGTCGGCCACACGTTTATCGAGTGCTTCGCCGACGAGGCGGCGAAGATCGACGGCGCCGAGTTCCTTGCCCAAGGCACGCTTTATCCCGACGTGATCGAAAGCGGCGGCCTGGCCGATGGCCCGGCGGCGACGATCAAGCTGCACCACAACGTCGGCGGGTTGCCCGAGGACTTGAATTTCACGCTCATCGAGCCGCTCCGCGACCTGTTCAAGGATGAAGTCCGGCGGCTGGGGACGCAGTTGGGACTGCCCGACGAAATCGTCTGGCGGCACCCCTTCCCCGGTCCGGGTCTTGCCGTCCGCTGTCTCGGCGAAGTGACCCGGCAGCGGCTCGAGACGCTCCGCGAGGCCGATGCGATCGTGATCGAGGAGATCAATCGCGCCGGTCTTTACCGCCAGACGTCGCAGGCCTTTGTCGTGCTGCTGCCCGTCCAGACGGTCGGAGTCATGGGGGATGCGAGAACCTACGAGGACGTCGTCGCCCTGCGGTGCATCGACACCGAGGATTTCATGACGGCCGACTGGAGCCGCCTGCCCTACGACCTGCTGGCCAGAATCTCGACGCGAATCATCAACGAGGTGTCCGGCGTGAACCGCGTCGTCTATGATATCAGCTCGAAACCGCCGGCCACGATCGAGTGGGAATAGCACCCCGCGCGGGGACCGCCCCTGCCGCTCCGCCCCGGAACTCTGCCTGATGAAAAAAGGAAATTGAATGAAAGTTGCCACGATCGAAATGGATAGAGGCACGATTCGCCTGGAGCTGTTCGACGACAAGGCGCCCAAGACGGTCGCGAATTTCGAGCGGCTTGCCGGGGAAGGCTTCTACGACGGGCTGAAATTCCACCGCGTGATCGCCGATTTCATGATCCAGGGAGGCTGCCCCAAGGGAACGGGCACCGGCGGTCCGGGCTACACCTTTGAAGACGAATTCCACCCCGACTTGAGGCACGACGGGCCGGGCGTCCTCTCGATGGCCAACGCCGGCCCGAACACCAACGGCTCCCAATTCTTCATCACCCACGTGGCGACGCCCTGGCTCGACGGCAAGCACACCGTTTTCGGCCGCGTCCTCTCGGGCCAGAACGTGGTCGACTCGGTCGAGCAAGGCGACGTGATGAACCGGGTCGTGGTGACCGACGAGTAGGCTCGCCTGGCCGACCCCTCTCAACCGGGCGGCCCCGATGATTTCGACCAGAGGTCTGCCATGTCCGATCGCGTCGCGGGCCGGATTGCGGTGGCGATCGTTCTCGATCGCGGCAAGACGCTGATCGGCCGGCGGCCGGACAGCGTGCCGCTGGCCGGCCTTTGGGAATTTCCCGGCGGCAAGGTCGGCCCGGGCGAATCGGCGGACGACGCGGCAGTCCGCGAATGCTTTGAAGAGACAGCCTTGAGGGTCCGGCTGGAGCGGGAGCGTGCCGTGGTGGAGCACCGGTACGAGCACGGCGCCGTGCGAATCCACTTTTTCGACGCCTCCCCGATCGACCCCGGCCGCGAGCCGGCGCCCCCTTTCCGCTGGGTCGAGATCCACTCCCTGGACCGCTACGCGTTCCCGCCGGCCAATCAGGGTGTGATCGCCCAGTTGCGGGCAGAGTTCAGCGCGCCGTCCCCCCCGCCCCCGTAGCTCCCACCAACTCGGACTGTCCATCAGCCACTCGTAACCCGACGCGTCAGCGAGGCTCCCAACCCGACGCGTCAGCGAGGCTCCCAACCCGACGCGTCAGCGAGGCTCCCAACCTGGCATAGTGAAAGGTCCACGCTTCGTTTTGCGGAACTATTCCCGGCGGTCGTTGAAATCCGCCGCTGGTATTCCCTTTGCTTGAACATCGTGGGTTGCTTTCGGAAAGAGAATCGCGAAAGCGCGAAAGGGCGAAAGCGCGAAAGAGGGGAGAGCGACGGTTGGCTGGCTGCGAACCTGTCATGTGCGGCCACGCGGAGCCGGATACTGTTCGCCGTCTGTTTCGCG
>JAMOAF010000004.1 GCA_023621895.1 Planctomycetota bacterium | reverse complement strand
GAGCGTGCCGTCTTCGCCGATCGTGTAGGCGTCATCCGCAGCCAGCGGCGCGTCGTTGACCGCTTCGATCGTGATTGCCACGGTCGCCACGGCGCTTTCGGCCACGCCATCGCTAGCCACGTAGGTGAAGCTGTCCGCACCGTGGTAATCCGCGTCCGGCGTGTACTGGAACGAGCCGTCGTCAGCCAGCGTGACCGTGCCGTGGCTCGGCGGATCGACGAGCCGCGCGGTGAGCGCGTCGCCGTCGGCGTCGGTGTCGTTGGCCAAGAGGCCGGCGGTCATATCGACCACGAGGGTCGTGCCTTGGTCTATCGCATAGGCATCGCCGGAGGCAATGGGAACCTGGTTGGTGATTGCCGCGACTTCGATGGTCACGGTGGCGGGCGCGGACTGGCTTTGCCCGTCACTGATGGTGTAGGTGAACCGGTCGACGCCGCTGAAGCCTTTGTCGGGCCGGTACGTGAACAGCCCAGCCTCGCCGAGCGTCAGGCGCCCGTGGGAAACGCCCGACACCAGCGAGACGCTCAGGGCGTCTCCGTCGGGATCGAAGTCGTTGGCCAGGACGCGTGACCCCAACTGCTGGTTGACGATCAGTGTGAAGGCGTCGTCGACCGCGACCGGGGGCGAATTGGTTGTTGTATCGCCGTCGTGGCGGAGGGGCTGTTCTGCTTCGGCCGAGGGGAGCCATGCGTTATGGGTAGTTTCTCCTGGATCGATTGCGGCGACGATCGCGGTCGGCGTGAAGTCGGCCGCTTCCGCTTCGGGCGGCATGCCCGGCGAGACCGAAAGGAGACTGCGGTGTTCCAAGGCTTCCAGGTTCAGAAAACGCGGGCGCCGGTTGCGCGCCTGCTGGCCTTGATGCGGCGTTCTCTTTGCGCTGCCGCGGTAAGCCGATCCAAGACTGCGCTCCATCAGGTTCCGAAACAACGACATGGCAATGTCCTCCGTGTTATCGTGTAGGGCAAACCACCAATCGTGCCCCCACCATGTTTTTTACGGACTCTTTACGATCCGTCAACGGCCTCGGGTCGAAGGCGAAGATTCTTGTTTGCGAAATGCTGTCACCCAACAGCCAAGGCCAGTAAAGCCAAGCGGCAACGGCGATAAGACGCGATTTGGGACGGGCAAAATCGGGCCATCGCCGGGGCGCGCGGCTCGGCGTACTCTTGCTGAAACGCTTCGCGATGCATTCGGCCCCGCGCTGGCCGTAAGGCATTGCCGCTTCGGGGCATGGGAACGCAGGCGCGCCCACTGCCGGACGAAAGACACGCGCTGCGGAATGTTGCGGAAAATTCTTTGAATTTTCTTCGATGTTTGGGAATCGTCGCCTGAGCTGGAAGGGAATTCGCTCGGTTTGTGCAGATCGAGCAGGCCGTCGCCGGTCGGCGGTCCGGTTACGGTTCAGAGGCGCTGCGCGAGGCTTGCCGGAGCGGACGGTAGTCTCTTGCTGAAACGGCTGTGACCGGCCTTACGCGCGGGGCGAGCCCACTCGGCCGGCGGGCTCAAGGCGAGACAAAGGTCCCCAAGCTGGAGCTTGGGAACCAGAAGGGCTGGAGCTTGGCAGCCAGAAGGGCCGGAGCCTGGCAGCCAGGAGCAAGGCTATCACCTTTCTCCAGTCATCCGCGGATCAGCGTGTCGCACGCCGCGCGAACAGGCGCGGCCCGCGTGCCGTAGACTACAGATGTGTCCCACGCCGGATCGCGGCTTTCTGTCGTAAAGCTTGCGCGGTCGAGCAATCGCGGTTTTCAGCCGCCGCGCAGCGATCAAGACTCCCGCACGACTGGCCAACCGCGGATCCGGCAGGGCAAGGGGACGGGTGACCGGAAAGGGCCAGACCGGAAGTTTGGATTAGCGGACCGCGCGCCGCGCTCGCTGCGGCGAGCGTGCGGATCGCGCGGCCTGGGTTGCGGGCGCAAGCCTGCGCGGAAAGCGCAGTCTGGACGAACAGGATGTTCTCACGATGCGGCTACTGAAGCTCGTGATCAGCACAAGGCAGTGCCGTTCTCTTGGGGAATCCGCCGTTTTGCCGGCAGTCCACCTACGTCCAGGGACATGCGGGGAGAAGTGTCGATGAGTTCAGCGATTTCGCGTTATCCAAGCGATCTTACCGACGTCGAGTGGAAGGCGATTGACCCATGCATCCCATCGAGCCGGCCCGTCGGAGTGGCCAGGCAGGTGTCGATGCGCGCGGTCATCAATGCCATCCGCTACCGGCGGCGCAGCGGATGTTCGTGGCGGCTGCTGCCCCACGACTTTCCCCATTGGCGAACCGTCTACGGCTACTATCGGCAGTGGCAGTGCGACGGGACCTGGCAGCGGATCGAAGCAGCCGCGCGCGGGGCGCGGCGATAGGAAGAAGCTATCAGCTATCAGCTATCAGCTGACGGCTGACGGCTGACGGCTGACGGCTGACGGCTGACGGCTGACGGCTGACGGCTGACGGCTGACGGCTATTGCCGCGCCGCGGCGAGGACGATCCGCCGGGTGGTTTCCCAGTCGAGGCAGGCGTCGGTGATCGAGCGGCCGTATTGCAGCTTGTCGGGCGGCTGGGGGAATGGCTGGTTGCCTCCTTGGAGATTGCTCTCGAGCATCGCGCCGACAATCGACGCGGTTCCCGATCCGCGCTGGGCGAGGATGCTGCTGAGCACGCCGGGCTGGCGGTTGGGGTCTTTTCCGCTATTGCCGTGGCTGCAATCGATGACGATGGACCGCTCGAGGCCGGCCCGATCGAGTTGCCGCTCCGCCGCGGCGACGTCCTCGGGGAAGTAGTTCGGGCGCGCGTTTCCCCCGCGGAGGATCAGGTGGCAGTTGGGATTGCCCTTGGTCGTGACGGCCGAGGCCACCCCGTCGCCGCTGATGCCGAAAAAGGTCTGCCCGCAGCGCGCGGACTTGATAGCGTTGACGGCCGGTTCGACCGCGCCGGTGGTCGAGTTTTTGAACCCCACCGGCATCGACAGGCCCGAGGCCATCTGGCGGTGCGTCTGCGACTCGGTGGTCCGGGCGCCGATCGCCGACCAGCACATCAGGTCGGTGATGTACTGGGGCGTGATCGGGTCGAGCAGTTCGGTGGCCGTGGGCACGCCCAGTTCGATGACGCTGCCGAGAAACCGCCGGGCGATCCGCAGCCCTTCGGTGATCTCGTCGGAGCCGTCGAGCCGCGGGTCCATGATCAGGCCCTTCCACCCGATCGTCGTGCGGGGCTTCTCGAAATAGCAGCGCATCACGAGGTAGATCCGGTCGCCAACCCGATCGGTCAATTCGCGGAGCCGTTCGGCATACTCCAGCCCGGCGCGCGTGTCGTGGATCGAACACGGCCCCACAACGAGCAGCAGCCGGGGATCGTCGTGAAAAATGATTTCCTGGATCCGCTGCCGCGACTGGGCGACGAACTCCTCCTGGCGCTCCGACCGCGGGATTTCATGGATCATCAAGGCCGGTGCCGGCAGCGGGATGTTCGACGCGATATTCAGGTCCGAGACTTTGCGCACGGGTCGCTCCTTTGCAGTTTCTCCTTATCGAGTCAGATTACACCCTTGTGCGTTCGGCTTCCAGCCGCACCCAGCGCTTGCCTTCCAGGCCGCCGATCGGCTACGCTATAGCTGGCTGCCATCGCAACGAAAGGACCATTCCATGCCGCGAACACGACATCTCTTCCTGCTGGGTAGTCTGCTACTGGGCCTCGCACTGTCCGGGTGCGGTCCACGGAACCCCGCCACCGCCAAGGTCGAGGGCGTCGTGACGCTCGACGGAGAGCCGATCGAGGGGGCGGCGATCGTCTTCACGCCCTCGGAAGGGCGGATGGCCACCGGCGCCACCGACTCTTCGGGCAGGTTCATCCTCTCCACGTTCAAGCAGGGCGATGGGGCCATTCTCGGCCAGCACCGGGTGACGGTGAGCAAGAGCGTCGAGCAGTCCCGGGGCGCCGGCGAGGAAGGGGAACTGATCTTCATCACGCCCCGAAAATACGCCGACCCGAAAACTTCTCCCCTGACCTGCGAAGTGCAACCCGAAATGCCGCCCGTTCGCCTGGAACTCGTGTCGGAGGGACCACCCCCGCCCGCCGCGGCCGAGGCCGCGGCTCCGGCCGCCGACGCCAAGGCCGCATCACCCGCCGACGCCAAGGCCGCATCACCCGCCGACGCCAAGGCCGCGTCACCCGCCGACGCCAAGGCCGCGGCGCCCGCCGACGCCAAGGCCGCGTCACCCGCTGCCGCC
>JAMOAF010000670.1 GCA_023621895.1 Planctomycetota bacterium | reverse complement strand
AGGATTCGCTCGCCGGCAGTCACCAGCGCGCCGGCCAGTTTCAGCCCGTGCTCCTTCATCGCGGCCGGATCGTCCGGCGGTGCAAGGTTCTGAAGTCCCTGAAGGTATTCGAAGATCACTTCGGGTGATCCTTCCGGCACGGCAAACGGATCGGATTTGGCCGCCGCTTGTCCGGCCTCGGCCGGGGCAGCCGGAGTGGCCGGGGCAACCGGGGCAGCCGGAGCCGCGGGCGCGGTGGGGGCAACCGGACCTGCCGCCGCGGCTTTCGCCTCTTCACGCGCAGCCGCCTCGGGCGGCGGCGGTTTGTCGGGCGTCGCGGCCGGCGCCTCGGGCGGGGTCGGCGGCGGCCCCTTCGCCGACGGGTCGCTTCCAGAACACCCGAGAACTACAATTAGCGCCGCCAATGCCAGCCCGGCGGTGATCGAACCCAAATTACGTTCAGTCCATCGCACGAATCGATTCTCCTGTAAAAAAAACGCCTGCCCGGAAGGCTGGAATCGCCTCAAAGCCCGGCCAGGTCTGCTCTTAGGCTATCGGAAACCGATTGGATGGGCAAGGCGGCGCGGGGGAGGCTGGCCAATCGGACACCCATCATCGCCACTTCTCGGTATGTGATTGCCGCCTCAGCCGCTTTCCCGCCAGCGGCCACTGGACAATCGAGCTTATTGTTTCAACACCTTGATCCGAACGTTGCGAAAGTGGATTTCGTTGCCTTCCGCCGTCAGGCAAATCTTCCCCGCCACCACGTCGCAACGGGTCGTTTCATTAACCAATTCGCCGTTGATCCGCAGCGTCACGACGCCCCCCTTGGCGACGATCTCGTACGTGTTCCACTCGCCGGGTGCGCGCTCAACCGCCGCGGTCTTCTTCAAGTTCGTCAGCCGGCCGAACTGCTCGCTTTCAACGACCTTCATCCGGTCGCTCGGCCCGCGGAGCGCGTATCCGTCGAGCCCCCAAAAGTCGCCTGCCTCGCCGGCATTGATCTGGGCCTCCAGGCTCTTCGGCCAGATTTTGTCTGGACCGGTGGTGCGAATCAGAACGCCGCCTTTTCCGGGCTTGCCCTCCGGCCAGCGCCACTCCAGCCGCAGGAGGAAGTCGGTGAAATCCTGCTGCGTGCGAAGGTAGCCCCTCGGTGTGCCGAGGCAGACGATCTCGTCGGGACCAATCCGCCAAACGTCTTCCAGACTGGTCCCCTCCGCTTCGCTGAACGCCGTCCAGGCTACGGTCTTGGCCGAATCCGGAGCGAACATGTCGACCAGCGCCTCGGCGGGCTCGCCGGCGGTTGCCGAAGCTGCCAGAAGAACAGAGCATACGACCGGCAGAGTGGCCATGCGGACGCGTCCCATCGTGATTCCCTCAGCGGTTGAACATGGACGAGTGCGATGATTGAAACAGTGCAGTTGAGTCACCAATGATAAGTTCGGCCCCCCGGCAAGGCAACCAGTGGCAGAGCGGCGGAATCGCCCTCGCGCACGGTTCCGGTTTTGACAAGGTTCAAGATCCAAGGTTCCAGATGCGGACTCTTCGAGAGCGGTTACAATGGGAGCCATGAATGAACCGGGGTTTGAAATCTTGTATGAAGAAGGCCCTTGCCTGGTGGTCTGCAAGCCCCCCGGCCTGCTCACGCAGGCGCCGCCCGGCATCGATAGCCTGGAGGGCCGGATCAAGCGGTTCTTGAAACATCGCGACGCCAAACCCGGAAACGTCTACCTGGGCGTGCCCCACCGGCTTGACCGGCCGGCCAGCGGGGCGATCGTGTTTGCCCGGCACGTTCGTGCGGCCCGCCGGATTGCCGAGCAGTTCGAGTATCGCCGCGTCGAAAAGGTCTATTGGGCGTGTGTCGAAGGTTGCGTTTCACCCGACGAGGGAACCTGGCGTGACCAGGTGAGAAAGATACCAGACATGGCGCAAGCGGAGGTTGTCGCAGCCGATCACCCCGACGCGCGGGAAGCGGTCATGCACTACCGCACACTCGCCCGGTTCGATTGGGGTACGTGGTTGGAAATCCGCCTTGAAACCGGCCGCATGCATCAGGTGCGGATTCAATGTTCCAGCCGAGGCCATGCCCTGTTGGGCGACGAACAGTACGGCGCTGCACGGCCGTTCGGTATCCAATACGACGACCGACGGCTGCGAGCCATTGCCCTGCACGCGCGGAGCCTCGACTTCGACCACCCGATGACGCACCACCCGGTCCACGTGGTGGCTCCCCTGCCGGAGATCTGGCTTGAGCACGGCATCGATCCGTCGCGGGCTCTCTCCGAATCTCCCCCGTGACCTTTGCCGGCGAATCGCACAAGCCGCCCGCTTGCCGCAATGCGTGCGACGGTCTTTGTCGGCCGCCCAACCGGTTCCACGAAATCGCCCGGCCTTGTAAGATTCTTTAAGAGTCGTGCCGGCTAGGCTATTTCCGGCTCGGCCAAAGGCACACTCTCCCTGCGCAGTCGACTTTTTCCTTAAACACACTGGCCATGCGATGACTTTCAAGCAGATCAAAACGGACCCTTTCTGTGCACGCGGCAGCTTTGAGACAAAAGGAGACCCGGTGGGCATCTACCGGCTCTCCGCGCTGGAAGCGGCCGGACTGACTCGGGTGGCGGAGTTGCCTTTCTCGATCCGCGTGTTGCTCGAGTCGGTCCTGCGAAATTGCGATGGTCGCGCCGTCCGCGAGGCGGATGTCCGCAACCTGGCCGGCTGGGCCGAGCGGACGGGTGAGTCGGTCGAAATCCCGTTTATGCCCGCGCGCGTGATCCTCCAGGACTTCACCGGGGTGCCCGCGGTTGTCGACCTGGCGGCAATGCGCAGCGCGATGCATCGCTTGGGCGGCGATCCGAAGCGGATCAACCCGCTGATTCCGGTCGACCTGGTGATCGACCACTCGGTGCAGACGGATCGCTACGGCAGCGCCGACGCACTGGCGGCGAACGTGGCCCTCGAGTTTAAGCGGAACATCGAGCGTTACCAACTGCTCCGCTGGGCCCAGAAGGCCTTCGACAATTTCCGCGTGGTTCCGCCGTCGATTGGGATCATCCACCAGGTGAATCTCGAGTTTCTCGCCAAGGGCGTCTTTCTCCGCGAGGACGCCGAGGGACCGCTGGCGCTGCCCGATTCGCTGGTCGGCACCGACAGCCACACGACGATGATCAACGGCTTGGGCGTTCTGGGCTGGGGCGTCGGCGGGATCGAGGCCGAGGCCGTGATGCTCGGCCAGCCGCTGAGCATGCTCATTCCCGAAGTGATCGGGCTGGAGCTTTCCGGGCAGCTCCCCCCCGGCGCCACGGCGACCGACCTCGTGCTGACCGTCACGGAGTTGCTTCGCCGGGAAGGGGTCGTGGGGAAATTTGTCGAGTATTTCGGGGCTGGCGTCGAGGCGATGAAACTTGCCGACCGGGCGACCCTGGCCAACATGGCGCCCGAATACGGCGCGACGATGGGATTTTTCCCCATCGACGCGCAAGCGATCGACTATCTCCGCCAGTCCGGCCGCTCGGCCAAGGAGGTGGAGTTGGTCGAGCGCTACACGGCGGAGCAGCAACTGCTGCGGACTCCCGCCAGCCCGACCCCCAAGTACACGAAAATCCTCACGCTGGACCTGGGCCGAGTGGAACCGTGCCTCGCCGGCCCGAAACGCCCGCAGGACCGGGTCCCGCTCTCCCAAGTGCGGAGCGGTCTTCGAGCCGCGCTTGCCGCGCCCCTGGCCGCGCGGGGATTCGCCCTATCGGAAACGGAGATCAATCGGACGGCAACCGTCCGATGGGACGGCCATGAGGAGAAAATCGGCCACGGCGCCGTCGTCATTGCCTCGATCACGAGCTGCACCAACACGAGCAATCCCAGCGTCATGCTGGCCGCGGGGTTGCTCGCCAAGAAGGCCGTCGAAAAAGGGCTCAAGACGCCAAAACACGTCAAGACGAGCCTGGCGCCCGGATCGCGCGTCGTGACCGACTACCTGGAGGCCGCCGGCCTGAACCGGCCGCTCGATGCGCTGGGATTTGCCACGGTTGGCTACGGATGCATGACGTGCATCGGAAACAGCGGCCCGCTACCCGAATCGGTTGCCCGAGCGATCGCCGAAGGGAACCTCGTGGCGGCGGCCGTGCTGAGTGGGAACCGCAATTTTGAAGGCCGGGTTAATCCGCTGGTCAAGGCAAACTACCTTGCCAGCCCGCCCCTGGTCGTCGCCTACGCTCTGGCCGGAACGACGGACATCGATTTGGCC
>JAMOAF010000032.1 GCA_023621895.1 Planctomycetota bacterium | reverse complement strand
TCCTCGAACACTTTGCGGAACCGCTCTTCGCTGGCATGCAGAGACTGTTCACCCAGCTTTCGCTGAGTAATGTCGGAAACGACGCTGATGAACCCGCTGATCCGTCCCCTCAACTCCTCCAGTTCGGAGATGAGCGGGGCGTTGATCTTGTCTTGGTCCCTCATCGCGCACCTGCCCTTTCGCGACGACTCTCTGTGACCTCCAGTCGAGATTCTACGACTATTCTGGCGAATACAGGAGGTTCCCCCCGCTACTTGCCGATTTCTAGGGGGGTATCGCTCGACGACACGCCGCCGGCAGGGGGGCTGGCAAGCGCTGTCCGCCGTCAAATGGGGGACTGACCGGTAATCAGGCGTCGCTCCCCGCGGCATTTCTCACGAAGCGTTTTTCCCATCTTGTAGACGCCCCTGTCCACCTTCGGGGCGGCAGTCCATTGGGCCGCCATCGGCGCGGACGGGTCCGGCGAGGCAAGCCACTCCCCCCTTGGCCCCGGGCTGGCCTGCGAGCCTGATCGCTTTGCCTTCCGTGCCGGAAAGGTTGATCGCGACCTTGTCGCGACAGGTTCCGGCGACGCCTCCGCGTTGGCCGGCGGCGATTGGCCCGCCGGCTATTCCGCGCCGCCGAAGAAGCCGTCTTCGATCCAGATCGGTTTGTATCCCCGATCCAGAACGAAACGGAAAGCCGTCGCGTAGCGCTCGTAGATGTCCGGAACGAAGTTTTTGTAGAACGGCCACCAATACTGCTCGTGCCCTCCGATGTTGATCAAGTGGCTGTTGGAGGGAACCTCGATCCGGCGGAGGATATTCGCAGCGATCTTGCCCACCGGCGTCCAGTCGCAACCGCCGGTCGAGCCGCTGTAGAAGATCAGGCCGCTTTCAAAATGCATCCAGCCCTGATTGTCGCAGAGATACTCCAGTACGTCGTCAGGAAGATGGTAATCGCAAATCTTCTTTTCCTTCGCGTCGGGCCTTCTCCCTCTTGTCGGTAGCATCTTCACGCCGCGGTCGGCCAGAACGCGATAACAGTCCGGCGGAACGTCCGCCCAGTGTATTTGCAGGCCGGCGGTGTAGGCGGAGCCCGCGATCCGCTTCAGCTCGCCGGCGACCAGGTCGAAATCGGCGGCCAGCTTTTCGGGGGTCGCGTCCAGGTAGGGGATGTCCGGAAACTCGTTTTCCGAATGAAACGCCAGCCGCAGCCAGTCGGCATTGTCCTCGAATTCCGACTTGTACTTGTCCGGAAACATCGAGAGCCGGAAATCGCGATCCGGCGTTGTATTGAAACAGTTCAAATTGATCTTGGCGCCGAAATTCCGGTGCAGCTCGCGAAGCCGCGCCAGGTAGAAACAGTCGAAAATGCTCTTGTAGTTCTTTGCGCAGATATCGCGGAAGAAGAAACTATGATCGTCGATGTAGCAGCGAAAGCGCCGATACGAGTTCTTCGCCCAGACCACCCGAGTGCGGATTTCCCGGGGAGCGCCGTTGATCGTCGTTCGGGCCTTGATCTCCGTAATCCGGTCTTTCAGCAGCGCGACCGCCTGAAAGGCGCCGTCTTGGACGCTCGTCGGAATCTCCCGCCCGTCGGCCGTGAACAGTTCAAGCTTTGCCCCGGGCGGCACGGAGCCGGCGACCCGGATTTTCAACATCTTCTTGCCGTCCGGCCCGGTTTCGGCTCCGAGAACCGGCGGGCCGCACTCCTCGTGAATCACGCCGCCGTCGAACGGCTCGGTGAACCGGAACTCGTTTGGAGACCCCGCGGCTTTCGCGGGAGGGCCATCAGCCGCCGGGCTGGTCGCATGACAAACATTGCCAAAAACACCGGCCGTTGCGCCGAGGGCAACCGTTTCCAGAAAAGTCCGCCGTGATGCCCTCTTGAGATTTCGATTTTTCATGACAATCACCTCTTGCTGTCAGTCTGCTTGAAAAGTCCAAACGGCAATCCAGTCTGCCGATGGCGGTGCAAACGGCCGTGTGAACGCCGCTCGGACACTGGAGCCCCGGGCGGCTGCAAATCGCAGCCTTCGGGACGAAAGAAGGTTGAGTCTCAGGTTAGCCTCGCAGGGGAGTGGAAGTCAACTCAGCGAACCGGCGCCGTTCGACAATCGGCCCCAGCGATCGATAGCGCCAGTCCAGGCTCGCTCAGAGCCATCGCTTGAGTCTCAAGACGTTCCCTCGTAAGATGTTTGGACGGATCCGCCAGCAGCCTGCCGAGCGTCGAGAGGCGATCGCGACGAGACATCGCGTTGACCGTCAGTAAAACCATCGGACCCACAGCCATGAAACGACTACTGATTCTCTTTGCCGCGCCGGCCATGCTGGCCGTTGCGGCTCGGTCCTACGCGGCGGATGCCGCGATGGCCCCTGTCAAAGACGCGCCCGGCCTGCCGCGGGTGCTGCTGATCGGGGATTCGATCTCGATCGGTTACACGTTGCCGGTTCGGGAGCTGCTCCAAGGCAAGGCCAACGTGCATCGTGTGCCCGACAACGCCAGCTCCAGCGGCTATGGATTAAGCCGGCTCGACGGGTGGCTTGGCGACGGCAAGTGGGACGTGATCCATTTCAACTTCGGGCTGCACGATGCCAAGCTGCCGCCGGAAGGGGTGCGGCACGCGCCGCCGGAGGTCTATCAAGAGCAGCTCCGGCAGCTCGTGGCGCGGATGCGGGCGACCGGCGCGCGGCTGATCTGGGCGACGACCACGCCGGTGCCCAACGGCGGCTACCTCGCGCCCGACCGCCGCTTCGGCAACATCGACACGTACAATGCCGCCGCCAGGAAAGTGATGGAGGAATGCGGCGTGGCGATCGACGACCTCGGCGCGGCGATCGCCCCGCACGTGGACAAGATGCGCAAGCCCAACGACGTTCATTTCACGGACGAAGGTTCGGCCCTGCTGGCGAAGTGCGTCGCGTCGAGCATCGAGGCGGAACTGGCCAAAGCGGCGAAACAGCGAAAACAGTGACGCGCAGCGGGTGACTGGGGAGAGGCAATGATTGTGTCCAAGACGAGTTTTCTTCTCTGCGCGCTCGCCCTGGCAGCCGTGCTGTCGGGGCCTGCTGCGACGTTTGCCGCCGAGGCCGAGCCGGAGACGTCGTTCCGTTTCGAATCCGGCGCCGACACGTGGAGGCCGCGGTCGGTTTCGATCGGGGTGTCGCGCGAGGAGGGCGACGGCGCCGTGCCTGGCAGCGCGGCGCACCTCCGCGTCCAAGGGCGGATCGAGGAGGGATGGAACTACGCCGCCTGCGAGCCGCGGCCGATTCGTCCCAATCAGCTCTACCGGTTCACGGCATGGGTCCGCGTGGACAAGCTCGGATCGGCGACGCCCCCGCCCTATCTGAAGTGCGAGTTCACCGGCGCCGGGCAGCGGGAGTCGCTCGGCCAGGTGCACACGACCCGTTACGAGCCGTCGCGGCTCGGCCAATGGCAGCAGCTCGAAGTCGAGTTCCAGGCGCCGGAGCAGGCGCGGACATGCTGGCTGGCGCTCGAAAAGGGGACGAGCTCGTCTGCCGAGATCGATGCCCGGCTGGACGAGATCGAGCTCCGCCCGATCGCTCGCCTGAGCGTGATCGATCGCTATCGCTTGGAGCCGCTGCCGGAGAAGCTTGCGGCGGCCCGCGGCGTGCATCCGCGGCTCTACTTGAACGCCGCGAAGATCGCGGAACTGCGCGGGGCGATCGCAACCACGCACGCGGAACTCTGGCGGGAGCTTCGCGCCTTGGCCGACCGGGCGGTGAAGCGCGGCCCGCCGGCCTACCGCGAAGACGACGGCCACAGCGGCGACGAACAGCTCTGGCAGCGCGAGGTCGGCAACACGATGCCGTTGCTCGCCATGGCCTACGTCCTCAGCGGCCAGCGGCAGTATCTCGAAAGCGCCCAGGCCTGGGCCCTGGCCTCCTGCGGATACAAAACGTGGGGCCTGGGCCGCATCGACGGCATGGACCTGGCCGCCGGCCATCAACTGTTCGGCCTGGGGATCGTCTACGACTGGTGCCACACCGGCCTGGACGAGGACGCCCGGCGGACGATCCGCGAGACGATCGTCCGCCGCGGCTCGGCAATGTTCGAGGCCGGCGCGACCGGCAAGGCATGGTGGGGCAAATCCTACATGCAGAACCATCTCTGGGTCGATGCCTGCGGGCTGTCCGTCGCCGGGCTGGCCGTTGTGGACGAAGTCGACGACGCCAACCTTTGGATCGGCTTCGGCCTCGACAAGTTCCGCCGCACGACCGACGC
>JAMOAF010000423.1 GCA_023621895.1 Planctomycetota bacterium | reverse complement strand
CACGAATCTCAAGGGCGTGTTTAATGTCACTAAGTGGGTCACAAGACCCATGGCTCGGCGAAAAAAGGGAAGAAGTAGACGACGAGGAAGAATGGGAAGAAGGCGAAGAGGAAGAAGAGGAAGAAGAAGAGGAGGAGGACTGGGACGAGGATGAGGAAGATTGGGACGAGGACGAGGAAGAAGAGGAAGAATGGGAAGACGAAGACGAAGATGAAGATGATGATTGGGAAT
Source organism: Planctomycetota bacterium (assembly GCA_023621895.1). Taxonomy (GTDB): domain Bacteria; phylum Planctomycetota; class Planctomycetia; order Pirellulales; family Thermoguttaceae; genus JAAYCB01. The sequence goes on along the minus strand of JAMOAF010000423.1, from coordinate 4,013 downwards.
AGGGGTCTGCCCTGACGCCGCACAGAGAATCTCCCAGTGGCGGCCGGAGGGGAAGCATGCCGCCGCGCGACGCGCGGGGGCCGTATGCGGACTCGGCCGCTTTGGGGGCACAGGTGTCGCCAAAGCGGTGCGACCCGCCGGTGGCCGTGGGGAGTGCACGGGGATCAACTGATGCAGAGAGAGCCAGAAGGCTCAATCCGGACGGTTTACACGGTCGGCCACTCGAACCACCAGTTGGAGGACTTCTTCCAGTTGCTCCGCCGCTTTGCGATCCGGCTTGTCGTCGACGTGCGTTCGAGCCCCTATGCCCGCTACGCCGTCCAATTCAACCGGGAGATTCTCGAAAGCCACCTCCGCGCCGAGGGTTTTTTTTATCTTTTTCTTGGTCATGTCCTGGGCGGCCGGCCTGACGATGCTCGATTCTACGACGCGGAGGGTTACGTTCTCTACGATCGCCTGGCGCAGTGGCCGCCTTTCCAGGAGGCGCTCGCGGATGTGCTCGCCCGAGCCGCACGATTCCGCACCGTCCTGCTCTGCGGCGAAGAAGACCCCAGCGAGTGCCACCGGCGACGGCTGATCGGCCGTGTTGCCGGTAGCCGCGGTTTCCAGGTTGTTCACCTGCGGGGCGACGGCCGGGCCGAGAGCGAAAGCGAGCTGGCCGGCGCGGAGGCCTTCCAGAAAACGAAGGGGCAATTGTCGCTCTTCGACACGGAAGAGGAGGCGCCGTGGAGATCTACACAATCGGTTTCACGCGGAAATCGGCCCGGCAGTTCTTCGAGAGCCTGCGAGGGGTCGGAATAACGCGCCTCGTCGACGTGCGGCTTAACAACACGTCTCAATTGGCGGGGTTCGCCAAGCGCGGCGACCTGGAGTATTTCCTCCAGGAACTGTGCGGCGCGGAGTACCTCCACCTTCCCGGCCTCTCGCCGGCCAAGGAGATGCTTGACGCCTATCACAAGAAAACATTAGCCTGGGAGGCGTACGAGTCGCGGTTTCTCGAACTGCTCGCCGAGCGCGGAGCCGAGCGGCTGGTCGATCCGGGCCTGTTCGCCGCACCCACCGTGTTGCTGTGCAGCGAGCCGAGCGCCGAACTCTGCCACCGGCGCCTGGTTGCCGAGTACCTCGGCTCGAAATGGGGCGGGGCTCGAATCGTCCACCTGTGAGGACCCCGCGGTGCGAATTGTCGTCACCCACCTGACGCGAGTCCGAGGCGGGTACATCTGCGTCGCCGGGCTGGACCTGGAAACGCGGCGCCATGTTCGTCCCGTGCTCGCCGGCGGCCCCCTGCCGTTCGATCTGCTCGCACGCTACGGCGGCCCGTTCGATATCGGCCGGGTGGTTGATCTCGGGCCCGCCCGACCCGCGCCGCAACCGCCCCACCTGGAAGACCACCTCGTCGCACTCGCGCACGTCAAGCGGGGCGAAGCCATGCGGAGCGCCGCATTTTGGGACCTTCTCCAGCGCGTTGCGAAACCAGCGCTGCGAGACCTCTTTGGCGAACAGCTCAAGCCGATCGGCCGCAACTCGCAGGGAACGGAAGTCGGCGAGGGCCGCGCTTCCCTCGGATGCTTGATCCCCGCCTCACCACCCCGCCTGTGGTGCACCGAGCCCTGCGGCTGCAAACCCGGCCGGATTCGCATCGCCCTCTGCGACGGGCAGCTCCAGGCGACTCTCGGGGTGACCGATCTGCGGCTCTACCGCCACGACCACATGACTCCCGATCCGCGCTGCATCCGCCGGGTCGCCGACCGCCTGGCGAGTGCCGACGCCGTGATCCTCGGCGTCGGGCTCACCCGGCCCTTTGCCGCCTCCAGCCACGCTGCCAGGGAGTATCATTGGCTCCAGGTGACCAATCTCCACTTCCCGGGCGACCCCGTCTGGGAGCTCGGATAGCCCGGGTCAGCGCGAGATGCGGATGAGCTTGCCTCCGCCGGGTGGAAAGCGCAGTTCGGCCCTCGCGCCGCCCAGTGGCGACCATCCGCCGGACGCGGCATCAAACGCCTCAAGCCTGTCCGGCCCGACGATCGCCAAGACCGCCTCGGTCTTGTAGTCGAGGTTGACCGCCAGCACATGGCTCGGTTTCCGCTCCACGCCGAAGTATCCGAGCAGAAAGCCGCGGACCCGCTCCGGTGGATTGTACGCCGTCGGCGGCACGGGCGGATCGAAGCGAAACGGGGCGTCGGCCGGCAGCAGTTCGGTCCCCGGCGGCGCCGCGCCGGTGTGGTAGATCGCCAGCGACTCCAGCGGCGCCAGCTCGCTGGCGATTGCCACGAACTCGCGATTGAGAGTCTTTAACGCATCGTAGATCGGTGTCGGCGTTCCGTCCGACAGCGCGATTCCGCCGCTGTGCCCTGGGTGGCAGTAGACGTAGTAGGAGATTCCCTGCGCCCCGTAGGCCAACGTGGTGTAAACCAGGTATCGCATCTCCTCGCCCCGGGGCACACGCCTCGACGGAGTCCACGAACACGCCTGGACAATGTTCAGAAACGGCGCGGCGGCCTCCCGGGCGGCCTGGCGGATCATCGCCAGGTTGAGGAAATAGCCGTCGAGGTCTCCGCCAGTGGCGAATTGGTAGTGGTCGTAGCTGACCAGCGCCGGGCGGACGATCTCGACGTACTGCCGCAGGTGCTCCCGGTAGGCCGTGACGGGGTCGCCGCTCGTGCCGAGCTGCCGGTTGTTGGCATACGTCGGGAAGAGATTGATGTAGGCCAGACGCGCTGGGTCGCGCTCGCGCAGGTACGCCACCAGCCTGCCCAACGCCGGAAAGGCCCCCGCGCTGGGTTCATCCGTGATGAAGTAGCAGTACAAGGCGGGGTGTTTGCTCACCCGGGCGATCAGGGCGTCGAGCTTCTCACGCCGGGCCGGATCGTCCAGCGAGGCCGGGGAGAGCAGCCCGTCGCGGAGCTGCGCCCGAAGACCGTGCCGCTCGGCCACGTCGAGCTCCTGTTCCGTGCACCAGACGAGGTTGAACCCCCCCTCGGCCATCTGCCGAGCGACCTGGTCGGTCATCGCGGGACCGGCCCAGTAGGTCACGATCGGTGCGCCCACCTTCCACGCGGTGGCGGTCGCCGCCGGAGAATCGGCGGCAGCAGCCGGGTGAGCGACTGCATGGATGGCCGCCAACAAGACGATGGTCAATCCTGTGCGCATCTGGCGCCTCCTGTGTCGGATTCTGATGCCGTGCCGCCGCGGGTGCGGGCCGGGCAGCCCCGTTTCCGCGGCAAGGAGACTTCTCATGTCGTCCGGCCACGCGCGTCCGCCGCGAAAACCTGAAAAACGCTCTCTGCGCCGACCGCTGGCCTCCGCCGAGTATAGAGCGGTCGAGCGGAGAAAGAAAGCTTGCGGGTCTTGGTGCGGCTGTGGTATCTTCGACTGATTAGTGGGCAACCGCTCGCGGGGCTGCTCCCTTCGGGGCGCGCTCGCGCGGGGGGGAACGGTTGCGGTTGGCGGTGGCAACGGGGAGCGGTCCGTGTCTCTAATCCGGCTGCGCTCGCGGAGTGCGTCTCTCAACCGGAAAATGGGCCGGCTTTCACCGTGGTGGCAGAAAGAGGATATCCATGCAGGATGCCGTCGGTTTTGACAATGACAAGTATCTCCAGGAACAAACCGCGGCGATCTTGGACCGCGTCAGCCGCTTCGGCAACAAGCTGTACCTGGAGTTCGGGGGCAAGCTCCTGTTCGACTACCATGCCGCCAGGGTCCTGCCGGGTTTCGACCCGAATGTGAAGATGCGTTTGCTGACGAAACTCAAGGACAAGGCGGAGATTCTCCTCTGTATCCACGCCGGCGCGATCGAACGGAAAAAAATGCGCGCCGACTTCGGCATCACCTACGATGCCGACGCGATGAAGCTGATCGACGATCTCCGCGACTGGGGCATCCAGTTGCGGGGCGTCGTGATCACCCGATTCGACGGCCAGCCCGGCGCCATGCTGTTCAAAAACAAGCTCCAACGGCGCGAAATCCCCGTCTACACGCATCCGCCGACAAAAGGCTACCCGGCGGAAGGCGAT
>JAMOAF010000621.1 GCA_023621895.1 Planctomycetota bacterium | reverse complement strand
TGCGCGCCGGCCATACAAGCTGCCGACATCATTGGCTCGTGCGGCTTATTGCGTGTTCCTGCCCTTGAGGGCGGAGTCTGCTACGGTTTCGTGTATTGAAAGGAGTCCTGGTTATGAGCACGTCGATGAAGTTGCGCCTGGTCATGGTTGCCTTGGCACTCGCGTGGTTTCTGAGCGCGAGTGAAGCCAAAGCGCAAAGCATCTCGGTGACGAGCGGACACTATTCCAGTCGCACGGACTATGAGGTGGACTGGAAAGGATCGTACTCGCTGCCGCCGGGGGTGACCAACTACACCATCGAGGCGTACATTCGACCCTCAACGGGATCGTGGACCCAAGGCACGGCCTCCTGGTTTAATCTCCAGTGGTCGGGCTACGGGACCACGGACCCCGCTGCCGCCGTGTCGTATGTAGCTGGCCGCCTCTGGTACATGGAAGGATCCTACTGGTATTATGTAGACTTTAATATTTTGCCCGTTGTTAGCCCGTACAATTAGCCCAATAAATGGCTAATAATGGGTAACGAGTCAGCAGCGTAGAGGTCAGCGCAGGGGCGAAAACCGGTCCGTGCGCTGATTTCGCGCGGAGGCAAACGGAGCGGAGGCTATCATGTTGCGCCGTGCATTCACGTTGGTTGAGTTGCTCGTGGTCATTACGATCATTGGCATGTTGACGGCGCTCTTGCTGCCGGCAATTCAAGCGGCAAGGGAGTCGGGCCGCCGCGCTCAGTGCATGAACAATGTCAAGCAACTGACGACGGCGGCTCTCGGTTATGAGTCAGCGCGGGGGCAGTTTCCTCCCTACGCGCAACTGCTCCACACGGCAGCCACGGACCTTCCCTACCCGGACGACCATCCGATGACCGAGCCCTACGCCAGCATGCTCGATGAGGGATGGTGGAAGGTTGACGTGAGTTGGGTGGTCTTGCTGTTGCCCTACCTGGAGAGAAATGATCTGTGGCAGCAGTGGAACAATCGTCACCTGATGGCCGAAGCGAGCTACTACTCGCTCCGCGTGACGCTTCCTGTCGCGGTGTGTCCCAGCGATCCTGGCAAAACGACGCACGCGCCGCTTTCCTACGTGGTGAATACGGGAATTCCCGATGGTTCATCGCAGGTGGAAAACCGTGGGATGGGAATCTTCTTCAATCATCAATGCTGGGTGACGGGGCCAAAGCAGACGGTTTCAATTGACTACATCAACCTCCAGGACGGCACGAGCAATACCCTCCTGCTGTCGGAGAACGTGCAAGCCACGCGCTACATTCCCACCTCAAACGAAATTACCCTGCAACCGGGAGAGTATGTACCGATGACGAAGGACGCGCGGAGAATGATCCAGGAGGTTGACGTCGGCATGGTGTGGGACGGTGCAACCGATGGGTCGGCAAACCCGGCAATCCCCAGCCTTGCGATTAACGCCGCGATGGACGAGCCGCAAGACCTGGACAAGCCGCAAGCCAAGTACGCCCGGCCCTCCTCACGGCATCCGGGCATCGTGGTCGCAGCGTTCGCCGATGGTCATGTTCAACTGCTCTCCGAAGACACCGATTACCAGACGTTCCGTCACCTGATGACGCCCAGCGGCCAGGCCGCCGGACTGCCGGGCATCTTGGACTTGGGATGGTGAAAACCGCGGGACGGACTGGTTGCCGGTCTTGTTCCAGTCTTGAGAGACTGCGTAAACAGGTGTGTGCCGCGTCCCTGGGTGGAACCAGAACAGGAGCCTCGGGGCCCATGCCTGGCCAGAACGCGAATTGGTACCACACACGCCCCCATCCGGCTCGTCCGGATGGAGCGCAAGGTTGATGGCTACCTCCGCCCGCCGCCCAAGATGCCCACACGCCAGTGCGGTCGCCCCCATCCGGCTCGGCCGGATGGAGCGCAAGGTTGACGGCTACCTCCGCCCGCCGCCCAAAATGCCCACAGTCGAGTGCGGTCGCCCCCATCCGGCTCGTCCGGATGGAGCGCAAGGTTGATGGCTACCTCCGCCCGCCGCCCAAAATGCCCACACGCCAGTGCGGTCGCCCCCATCCGGCTCGTCCGGATGGAGCGCAAGGTTGATGGCTACCGCCGCCCGCCGCCCAAGATGCCCACAGTCGAGTGCGGTCGCCCCATCCGGCTCGTCCGGATGGGGGCGTTTCGGCTAGGCGCTGACTGGCGGTCGCTTCCGGTCGGGGGCCGCTGTTAGCCGCCAACCGCGCGCTCCATCCGGACGAGCCGGATGGGGGCGAGTGCGTGGGGCTGGTCGCGCGGGGGCCGCTGTTAGCCGCCAACCGCGCGCTCCATCCGGACGAGCCGGACTGCGGGGCCGAGTATTCGTCAAATCTCCGACCACACGCCGGGAACCGGCACGGGGTATCTTCCCTCGGCGTCCGCCTGGACCGGCGGCAGAGTGTCGTAGTCCATGGCGTCGATGTTCGGGCAGAACTGAAAATTCGAGGCCATCGCTTCGTCCCAGGTGATCACCTTTCCCGAATGGACGGCCGCCCGGCCCATCAGGTCCGCCAGATTCGAGTAGGCTGCCCGCTTCGTCTCGTTCTGCGGCTTGTCGTTACGGATGTTGCCCAACAGCACGTTCCACTCGGCATCCCAGGAGTTGATCGTCTCGGGGGGAGACTCCCAGACCATCGTGTCCTTCTCGATTCGCTGGTCCTTGTAGAGTCGCGTCGTCTCTCCTTTGCGCAGTCCGTACGTGTTGAACTGGGCCGCGCACCTGGTTCCGTGGATGTACGTGGCAAATTCCGAGTGGCAATGCCCCCCCAGCCAGCGGACGACGTCGGTTGCTTTGGTCCCATCGGCAAAGGTCCATTCGATCGCAAGGGAGTCGAGGTTCTGACCGCAGTCGGCGCTGTTGGCGGCGCGGCCGCCGACGCCGTGCGCCGCGACCGGCCAGGCATCCTTGATCCAGCAGATCTCGTCGATCTGGTGGATGTTCATCTCGGCGAACAGGCCGCCCGAGACCCACAGGAAATGGACGAATCGGCCGATCTGCCAGAGCAGTTCATCCTGCTCGGGCGGTCTCTTCCCCAGAATCCCGCATGCGTGCACCCGGTAGGCGCGGATGAGCTGGATCTCGCCCAATGCCCCGTCGCGGATGCGCTGGATCAGCTCCTGGCGGTTTGCGCTGTGGCGCCATTGCAGGCCGGCGGCGATCTTGAGGTTCTTCTTCTCGGCCTCCTCGCCGGCTTTGACGAGCCGCCTTAAGCCGGGAACGTCGGGCGCAAACGATTTCTCCATGAAGACGTTCACGCCTTTCTTGACGGCGTATTCCAACTGCGTGGGACGGAAGCATGAGTAGTTGGTCAACATGGCGACGTCGCCCGGACCGAGGCAATCGATGGCCTTCTTGTAGGCGTCGAATCCGATGAACCGCCGTTCCTTGGGAACGTCGATCCGGTCGCCAAACTGATCGCCGAGAAGCTTGTGCGCCGCCGTCAAGCGGCCCTCGACCAGGTCGGCCATGGCCACCAGCTTGACCGGCCCGTAGGCCGAGTTCATGGCGTTGGCCACGGCCCCGCTTCCGCGTCCGCCGCAACCGACCAGCGCCAGGCGGATCGTGTTGTTCTCGGCCGCGTGGACCTTGGGGATTGCCGCCCCGGCCAGCGTAGCGCCGGCGGCGATTCTTCCGGTCTGCGCCAGGAAGTTGCGGCGCGACAGGCCACTTGTGCGGGGGGCGGACAACTGCAACTCTCGTTTCATGGCCGAGTCTCCTTGTATATGCAGGATCATCGCGGTACTCCTTCGTGGACGGACGGCGCGGCGGCCGAGCGGGCGCGGCGGCCGTATTTCCGGATTGCGTCGCGGATCGCGAGCACGTTCTCGGGCTTCATGTCGTCGGTCAGGCTGTTGCTGGAAGAAATGATGTAGCCCCCGCCGGCGCCGATCGACTCGATCCGATCGCGGACCACGCCCTCGATCCGCTCGGGCGTGCTCCGCACCAGGTCGGTCATGAAGATGTTGCCCACCAGCGCCACGCGGCCGCCGTATTGCCGCTTGACCAGGTTGATGTCCATCACGTCCGGCTGAATCGGGTGGATCGCCTGCTGGCCCAACTCCAGCCACGCATCCAGAAATGGCGTCATGTTGCCGTCGCTGTGCGTGATCAGAGGCCGGGTGAATCCCGCGGCGACCGTCTTCTCCTTGGGCAGGATTTGCTCTCGGTAGAAGGCCAGGCTGAACATCGGGCCGGAATTGAAGGCCACGTCGTCGAACGCCCAGATCACGTCGAAGCCGATCTCCTCCAGAACCGGCACGACCGCCGCGGTCCAATCGGCGTAGGCGTCGTGCACGTCCCGGATCAATTGCGGGTCATCGACCATCGCATAGGAAAACGCCTCGATCCCCATGCTCAGCAGCGTGGCCCCGATCCCCAACCGCACGCAGGCGCAGGCGCAGTATTCCTCTTTGTGAGCGATGAACTCCCGGGCGGTGGTTACGAAGCGGCGATCGGTCGGCGACGGCAGGCGGAAGACCTCGTCGAAATCGCGGCGAGTTTTTATCAGACCGTCGCCCACCAGGATCGGCGAGCCGTCGTCCGCCTTGCGCACGCGCTGGCAGAAGACCGGCGCAAACGCGCAAAACTGGAGGTTGGCCTTGCCCAGCACGCGGTTGGCCTTCTTCTGTTCCTCGGCCAACCGGTCGCCGGGCATGGTCGGAAAACCGTCGGGCGCCACCGACCACTCCACGTTGACCGGTTCTCCACAAAGCGCCGTGGCGATCCCGTTGCCGGTGATCCCCTCGATCCAGGGGATTTCATCGACCTCTTCGTGCCTCAAGGCGGCAAGAACTCTCTCGCGAGGCGTCATGGGTCTCTCTCACGAGCAGTGCGGTGGTTATGCGCGGCCTGCCAGTCCGGGCTTCATGGCAAACTCGCTGCCCCCTTGGCCCGGCACGACTCGGCCTGCGGGTTTCTCCCAGCTTCGGCCCCCGCAAGCAGGTTAACCCGCGGCAGACTGGAGAAGCAATGCGATTTTCCAGAAAATGCTTCTGTTTTTTCCGCAAACAGTCTATGCTTAGAATCCGCCGTTTTCGAGCATCGACGTCAACCCGGAGCGAATCGGGTACGAGCCATGCAATCGATCCGCCTGCCCTCATTGCTGCCGCTATGCGGCTTTGCCTTCCTGGCCCTGGCCGGACCGAACGGGCTGCCGGCTGAGCCCAATCCGCCGCGCCAGGATGCCCAATGGAGGCCGGCCGAGGGATTCACCCGGACGCCGATGCTCAAACGGTTTCTCGAGGGGCCCATGAAGGGCGTCGACGAAATCGTCTTTGCGGTCCGCGTGCCCGGCCGCGACCACTGGTACGTCACCTTCGGCAACTACTCCGATCATTCCGAAACGCCGCCCCAGAAGCTGGGCTTCAAATTCGAAGACGGCGTCTACTGGGGCTACGGCGAAGGGGCAAGGCTCTGCCGATTGAACCTTCGCACCGGCCAAATCAAGGTCCTGCTCGACGATCCCAAGGGCGGTGTCCGCGATCCACAATTGCACTATAGCGGCGAGAAGATCCTCTTCTCCTACCGGCCGGGCGGGACCCATACGTTCCATCTCTACGAGATCGGCATCGACGGCGGCGGCCTCACCCAATTGACCGACGGAGCCGACGACGACATCGAACCGGCCTACTGCCCCGATGGCAGCATCGTCTTCTGCTCGTCGCGTTGCCGCCGCTTTGTCAATTGCTGGTACACCCGGGTGGCGGTGCTTTATCGCTGCGACGCCGGCGGCGGCAACATCCGGCCTCTTTCGAGCAACAACGACCACGACAACACGCCCTGGCTGTTGCCCGACGGACGAATCCTCTACATGCGGTGGGAATACGTCGACCGCAGCCAGGTCCATTTCCACCATCTCTGGACGATGAATCCCGACGGCACGAACCAGACGGTGTTTTACGGCAACATGCACGGCGGGATCGCGATGCTCGACGCCAAGCCGATTCCCGGCACCAAGAAAGTTGTCGCCTCGTTCTCGCCGGGCCACGGCCGCCCCGAGCATTTCGGCCACGTGGCGATCGTCGACCCGCTTCCCGGGCCGGACGACCAGGGCGCCGCCAGGCAGATCACCAAGCGGCCTGAATGGAAGGACCCTTTCGCGTTTGCGGAAGACTGTTTCCTCGTCGCCCGGGCCGACGGCCTCCACGTGATGGACGGAGAGGGCAACAACGAGCGGTTCTACCAGTTGCCGGAGGCGGAACGGGGGCGACTGCAATGCCACGAGCCGCGGCCGCTGGCGGCACGCCACAGGGAGCGCGTGATTCCCCCGCGAACCAACCTGGCCAGGCCGAGCGGCCGGCTGGTCCTCGAGAACATCTACCGCGGCCGGAAAATGGCTGCCGTCGCCCCCCGCACGATCAAGAAGCTCCTCGTGCTCAAGCAGATTCCCAAGCCGATCAACCACTCCGGGGGAATGGAGCCCCTATCGATCGGAGGCACGTTCACGCTTTCGCAAATCCTCGGCGTTGTGCCGGTGGAGGAGGACGGGTCGGCTTACATGGAGCTTCCCGCCCTCCAGTCGATCTTCTTCGTTGCCCTCGACGAGCGCGAGATGGCGGTTAAACGGATGCACAGTTTCGTGACGCTCCAGCCTGGCGAGACGACCAGTTGCGTGGGCTGCCACGAACAGCGCAACGAGGCCCCCCACGTGCCGCCGGCCGGCATGCTCGCGCTGCGGCGGCCGCCGAGCAAGGTCGAGAAGCTGGCCGGCATCCCCGAGGTCTTCGACTTCCCGCGAGACATTCAGCCAATTCTCGACAAGCACTGCGCCGAGTGCCACAACCCCGACCGGCGCGACGGCGGCGTTGAGCTGGTCGGCGACAAGACGCCGATGTACACGATCAGTTACTGGACAATGCAGACCCGCGGGCTGGTGTCAGACGGCCGCAACCGGGAGACGAGCAACTACGAGCCTTACCAGGTCGGCAGCTCGGCGAGCCGCTTGATGACGCTGATCGACGGCGGCCACTACGGCGCGAAGCTCTCGGAACACGAGCAAGCGATGGTCCGCCTGTGGCTCGATACGAGCGCCACCTATCCGGGCACGTATGCGTCGCTCGGCTGCGGGAGCTATCCCGTGCTGCCCGGTCCGGCCGCCATGGAGGGGATTGCGGCACGCTGCGGCAAGTGCCATGCCCACGAGTACGACGATCCGCAACTCGGCCACGTGAAGACATACCGCTTCGGTGGCACAAATTTCACCTGGCGGGCGCCATGGTATAACATTTCCCGCCCGGAAAAGTCGCTTCTGATCCGGGCGCCTCTTGCCAAGAATGCCGGTGGTCTGGCCCTTTGCCGTGAGCCAGTTTTCCGAGACGCCGGCGATCCGCTTTACCGGGCCCTGCTGGCGGGCATTCGCGATGCGCACGAGCGTCTGATGGCAGGCAAGCGGTTCGACATGCCCGGCTTCCGGCCCACGGAGCATTACATCCGGGAGATGCAGCGTTTCGGGTTCCTGCCGGAACATTTTGGGGAAAACGACCCGATCGACGTCTACGCGGTTGACAAGGCCTACTGGGATTCGTTCTATTATCACCCGACCGCCGACTTGGCGGCGGGCAGGGCAGGCAACTGATCGGGCGGCGCGATTCTTGCCTGCCGGCGGCTCGAGTGCTTCCAGGGGGTGTTGCGCCGGCGGCGCGAGTCCCACGGGCAGGGCGGCCGCGCGGGTCCGTTTTGGCGACCGCGGGATGCGGTGATTGGAGAAGGTTCGAGAGGGTCTTTTGAACAACTCTAGGGGAAATGGGGAGTCACCTGATGGACGATGGAAATCAAGCACGCCTTGAGCACGCGAAGAACCATGGATGGCGGGTAACGCTGGCCGGCATGGGGGTCAACCTGGCCCTGGGCATTCTCTATACCTGGAGCGTGGTCAGCAAGGGCATTCCCGCGGAGTGGAACTGGTCGCATACGGACAAGTCGTGGCCCTACTCGATCGCCTGCCTCGTCTTCTGCCTGGTGATGGTGCCCGCCGGTCGCCTCCAAGACCAGCTTGGCCCCAGGCTCGTCGCCACCGTCGGCGGGATTCTCGTCGGCATCGGCATGATCGTGGCGAGTTTTACGACTTCGCCGGCTGGCTATATCCTCGGCTTCGGCATCCTGGCGGGCGCCGGAATCGGATTCGGCTACGCTGCCGCGACCCCGCCGGCCGTCAAGTGGTTTCCCGCCGCGCGAACCGGACTGATTGCGGGAATCGTCGTCTCGGGGTTCGGCCTGGCCTCCGTCTATGCCGCGCCGCTGGCCACCTGGCTGATTGCGACCTACGGCCTGCAAACCTCGGTCATGGTGCTCGGCATCGCCTTCCTCGTGGTCGTAGTCGGACTAGCCCAACTCCTCGCCGCTCCACCCAAGGGATATGTGCCCGCCGGAGCCGCCAAGACGGCAGCCGGCAGCCGGCCGGCCGCGGACAGCGCCCCCCGCGAGATGCTCCGGACGCCCCAGTTCTACCTGCTCTGGTTCATGTACGCCTGCGGCGCCGGCGCCGGCCTGATGATCATCGGCAAGCTGAGCGACATCGGCAAACTCCAGGCCGGCGTGGAACTGGGATTTGTGCTCGTGGCCTCGCTGGCCGTCGGCAACGGCGCCGGCCGCATTCTCGCCGGAATCGCATCCGACAAGTTCGGTCGCCAGCAGACGATGTTCGGCTGCTTCGTGCTCCAGGCGGTCCTGATCCTGCTCTTGTCGCGGGCGACGGAAGGGACTACGCTGGCTACGACGGTCGTCCTGGCATTGGTTTCGGCCTTGATCGGGGCTAATTACGGCGCCAATCTCTCGCTGTTCCCCTCGATCACCAAGGACTACTACGGGCTGAAGAACTTCGGCGTGAACTACGGACTGGTGTTTACTGCCTGGGGCGTGGGTGGTTTCATGCTCGCGCTGCTGGCGGGCAAGCTCTACGACAAGTTCCAGACGTTCGCCTACGCCTATTACGGGGCCGCGGCTCTCCTGGCGATGGCGGCCGTCACGACCTTCCTGGTCAAGCCGCCGCAGGTTGCCCACGAGACGGCCGAAGTTGTTCATCCGCCGAGGCCCCTTGTCGAACCGGCAATCGCCGGCCCACTGGACGAGGAAGCCTTGGAAATCGTTGAGCAGCGGTGAGCAGTCAATCGTCCCCATGCCCGAACTGCCTGAAGTTGAAACGATGTGCCGCGGCATCGCCGCGGTCGCCGGCCGGCGAATCCAAGCGCTGCGATTTCCCAAGTCGCGGCTCCGCTCGATCCCGATCAGCCCCCGGCCCGCGGCGTTCCGGCGGCGGGTCGAGGGGCGCTCGATCACGGCCGTGCGGCGCGTGGGCAAACGCGTCGTGCTCGATCTGGATTCGTCCGATGCGATCGTCTTCGAGCCCCGGATGAGCGGCCGCGTTCACCTCGCCGGTTCACCCGACTCCGAGCACATCCGGGCGGTGCTCGAGTTTGCAGACGACGGCGGGCCGCTGATCTTCTGGAGCATGCGGGGCCTGAGCACGCTGCGCCTGCTTACCGCCAGGGAGCTTGCCCAGCGCCTTGGGCCGGACCGCATCGGCCCCGACGCTCTCCGGATCGGGGCGGAAGAGCTCCGCGCGCGCCTCCAGGCCAGCCGCCGAGCGATCAAGGTGGCCCTGCTCGATCAGCGCGCCGTGGCCGGGATCGGCAATATCTACGCATCGGAGATTCTCCACCGGATCGGAGTCCATCCGGAAACGAGCTGCGATCGGATTTCGCCGCGCCAGTGGAAACGGATGCAGGCAGCCGCCGTCGACGTGCTGAGCGAAGCGATTGCCGCGCAAGGTTCGACCCTCCGCGACGGCAAGTACCGGACAACGCGCGACGAGCCCGGCAGTTTTCAGGACAAACACCGCGTCTACGGCCGCGAGGGCCTCAAGTGCCTCCAGTGCGGCCGCGGCCGGATTCGAAGAATCGTCCAGGCCCAGCGATCGACCTATTTCTGCCCGACCTGCCAGCGCGGCGTGCGATAGTCGGCCGCCCCCATCCGGCTTCGTCCGGATGGAGCGCAAGGTTGATGGCTACCGCCGCCCGCCGTCGCAGCGGGCGCAAGACTTTCGATAACAAACACGATCGGAACCCGGCCGCCGCACGGCGCGGTTGTGTTCCTCGACTTCGCGTACAGTGGTGAGGCCAGGCAGTTCGATAATCAGGGGTAACTTTCTAGCTGATGGGAGGAGCGGGGATCACGCACGACACGGACCTCGTTCCTCCCTTTTTCGCGCGCACTTCCCGCTCAGATCAAGACAAGGGGCGAGGTCCTAGATAAAATCTACCCGGCGGGGTAAGCGGCGGGATACGGGGCGGGGTCCTCTTCCGGCCAACCTATTCCAGAATTCCGCCGGTTATTCAGGTCCGGTAATCCCGGGCGCCGCAGAAGGGTCAACGGTGTTCCAAAAGCCATCGACCGTCACCGCAGCGCCGAAACCGCCAACACCGAGCGTAAACGCAATCAGCGGGCAACCATGCCCAGTAGGTCTACGCCGGCAAAGGTAAGTCGCTGGTGCTGGGCAACTACGTGATCCTCGACAAGCTCAGGCCAGGGTGGCATGGGCTTGGTGCTCAAGGCCGAACACCGGCGGATGCAGTGGTTAGAGGCCCTGAAGGTGCTTTTGCCGAATGTGACCAAGGCGCATACTGTAGTCTCGGTTTTCGCCCTGTAATTAACCTGCCCTGATCGGAGTCGCACGAATGAACACGTGAAAGGAACCGGGAATAGAATGAGCAGAACAACACACGTTATGAACCGCATCTGGATAATGGCCTTTGTTGTCTCGGCGGCCTGTCCTCTCGGGGCGGCCGAGAAAACAATCACCCAAATTACCTGGAGCGGGCCCGCGGTATCGCAACCCAGAAGCACAACCGGGAACCGCGCGGCCTGTTACGGCTTGGGGTTTCCGGTTCAGGTGGGGCCGAAAAAGGCGGCCTTGTTCTGCAACCTGAGGGTGGTTTATGACGGCGATTATGAGGATGGGGCCGATGTTTATCTTTTCGACTCCCTGAAAACCATCGGGGAGGGGCAACCGCTTCCCATGACGCGAGTCGAAACAGAGAGGGACGCCAAGACGGGTGAACTGCGCTTCATCCTCAAATTCCCGCTTTGTCCCGGATTCTGGCCTTTGGGCGCCAAACGACAAGACGGGACGGCGCATCCCGGCGCGGGAAAGGGGTTCGCGTTCTGCCAGGCCCTCTCGCTGCCCGGAACAGGCGACACGCTCACGCCGGATATGTACAATCGCACGATCCGATATGTGGAGGTCATGCAATTGACGTTCGACGGCCAAGCACTCTCGGTAACGGAACGCAGCTTGATCAAGCCTGGGAAGGAGTGGGTCACGACGAATGGATGGAGCGTGTTCAGCCCCGGACTTCAAACGGCGATTCCCGATGGGGACGACCTGCTGGTGGCCGTGAGCGCGTCATCCAGCAAGGGCGAGCGGACCGGCGTTTGCCGGTTCCGCTTTTCGGACAATCAGTGGCGACCGGTCTTTTTCACTCCCGTGAACGGCGGAGCCGAACCCAGTATCGCGCGGCGCGCGGACGGTTCGTTTGTGTTCACGGCCCGGACCTTTGGGAAAAACAGCGCGAGCGAGAGCATCGAGCTGTGGGCCGCGAAGGATGCCGACGGACCGTGGTCGCAACTCCTCTGTTCCGACAACGAGCGGGGGCAGGCGCCGGTCACTGTCCATGCGACCACCGACGGCATCATCTTTATCCTGACAAACCCCACCGGCATGACCAGCGTGGACGGGAGCGTGAACTGGTATCAGATGAAACGGGTGCGTCTGGCGTTGTGGCAATTGGACGAGGACGAGCCGGAGTTTAATCCTCCAAGACCCCGGCTGATTCGGGATGGGCCGGAGGAATTCGGCGACATACCCGGAGGCCGCTGGGTTCTGGATCACCCCGTATCCGCGGTTGTCCAGTTGGGCGACGGATCGTGGCACTGCCTGGTTGCATACCGCGTGACAACTGTGCCCGCCGTCAAGACACCGCACCATGGCTGCTACATTCAGGAAGTGATTACCGCGCAGCCGGAAACGCCGCCGTGGCGGTTCTGATGACGCCCGGGCGGGACCGTTAACCCTCCGTCGCGATGGGGAGGTGGGGGTCGAGCTGCTGCTTCCTGACGCTGCCGCCGGCAATGCAGGCATCCTTGCCAAGTTGAGTGATCCCGGCATCGGAGCGGATCGCTTCAACGGCTACGAAGTCGCCCTGGACGCCGCCGCAGGGCGGTTGCGTCTTGGGCGACACCGGCAAAACTACGAACCGATTCAGGATGCTCCCTATGCCGTGCCGATCAACCGGTGGGTTGCTCTGGTGGTCCGTATGACCGAGACGACCTTGGAGATCATGGTCGACGGCAAGTCCATGCTCGTTTATGAGGACCGCGACCACCCGCTGGCTTCCGGCGGTGTGGCTCTCCGGCCGTGGCAGCGGGCGGCAAGTTACCGCAACTTGTGGGTCGCTACCGCAGGCCAGACTCGGGCGATCCCGCTGGAAGCCGCCGAGGTTGAGTCGGGGCTATGTGCCCCTTGGGTGCCCTTGCGCGGCGGATCCGCACAAGGGGATTTCTCTGTCGAAGAAGGTCTGGATGCCCGGAGGCGAACTCAGCGGATTGCCCGGGTCGGTGGCCAGGGAGAAATCGGCGTCGCCTACCGTGGAGCCGACGGAAAAGGTCTCGCATGGCTGACCGGCCGGCGCTACGAAGGCCGGCTCTGGGCTCGCTGCGAAAAGCCGGCCGAGTTGCTGGTGACCGCCGAGAGTGCGCGCGAGGAAACGCTCGCGGAAGTCCGCGTGCCCGTTGCCGCAGGCCGTTGGCAAGCGTGTCCTTTTACCCTGACGCCCAACCGCGATGATTTGGCGGGCCGGTTCGCGATCAAGCTTGCCTCGTCCGGCGAGGTGTGGTTGGCCCGTGTGTACGTCGAACCGGATGATTGGGGCTGGCCGGAGACATTAGCCACCCGCGATCTGCCGCCGATCGCGATGGTGGTTTGCCACCCGCTCAGCGCTCCACCGGCGGTCGGGCAGGACATCTGGGCGGCGCAGCCTGCGGCGGCGGGCTGTGAAATCCGCATCTTCGATCCATCGCAACCGGAGCGATCAGCGCGGACCATCTTCAGCGATGCGGACGGCTGCATTTATGATATGAATGTGTCCAACAATGCTCGCGAGCTGCTCTTCTCCTATCGCGGCAAGGACGAGCCGAATTGGCATATCTGGCGCATCGGGACCGATGGCACTGGGCTGAGACGGCTGACGGATGGACCTTGCCACGACGTGAGCCCTTGCCTGCTTCCGGATGGCGACATCGTCTTTGTCTCCACGCGCCGCTTCGGCTACACGCTGTGCCAGCCGGGGCCGGCCTCCAACCTTTACCGCATGGCGGGCGATGGCACTCATCTTCGTTGCGTGAGCATGAATACGCTTTCGGACTTCAGCCCGCAGGTGTTGCCCGACGGCCGAGTGTTGTTTACGCGATGGGAGTATGTGGACCGCGACCTGACCTACCGGCAGAGTCTCTGGACGCAGTATCCCGACGGCACGCTTTACGCCCTTTACTTCGGCAATACGATCCGCGACGTGGGCACATTCTGGCAGGCGAGGCCGCTGCCCGGCCGCAATGACCGACTGGTAGCCACGTTCGCCCCGCACCACGGTTTTCCGCACGGGGCGATCGGCCTGATTGACCGCCGTTACGGGGTGGAGGCGCCGCGCGGCAAGGGATTCGTCTACATTACCAATGAGTTTCCGGCCATTGGCGACAGGCGTCACGAGTGGGCTTACCGCGATCCATTCCCCCTCAGCGATCGCCGTTTTCTCTGCTCCTACGGCGGCGGCGAGGCTCAGCGATATCGCATCTACTTGCTCGATGCCGGCGATAACCGGCGGTTGGTGTACGAAGATCCTCGCATGGGCTGCTACTATCCGCTGCCGCTGCGGCCCGGGCCGACACCATCGTCAATTCCATCGCGGGTCGAGTCGCCGTCAAAGTCTCCCGAGGCCTCGCCCGAGAACCCGATGGGGGTCTTTCTTCTGGCCGACGTGTATCACGGCCTCGAGCCGGCGGTCCGGAGGGGGCGGGTCAAGCAACTTCGCGTGATGGAGCAGGTCCGCAAGACCGAGGATCTTGCCCGGCGGGCGTACGATCAGTCCCCGGTGATGAGCTACGCGACGTACTATGCCAAGCGCGATTGGGGGACGGTGCCGGTTGAAGAAGACGGTTCGGCCCATTTTCTCGCTCCGGCGTTGCGGGAGATCTACTTTCAGGTGTTGGATGACGAGGGACGGGAATTGCAGCGAATGACCTCGGCGGCACAGGTCATGCCCGGTGAGCGGGTCAGTTGTCTCGGCTGCCACGAATCGCGGCAGACCGCCCCGCCTGCGATTGCGCGGATGCCTCTGGCGGCGAGACATCCGCCGCGGCAACCGCAGCGGCCGGCCTGGAGCCGTGACGGCATCGTCGATTTTCCGAGTGTGGTTCAACCGGTGCTCGACAAGTACTGCGTCGAGTGCCACCTCGGCGGCGATCCCGCGGGCGGTTACGATCTCAGCGGCGACAAGACGCGGTTCTTCAACATGGCTTATGACAACCTCCTCGGCCGGAGTCGTTCGTACCGACAGCACAACATGGATCGCGGCGAGATGCTGCCGGCCGAACAGGCCCGCGGCAAGCCGTTGGTTCACTTCTACTGGCTGCTTGGGACGCCCACGGCGGTCAATCAGCCGTTCTGGACCGGCAGTCACGCCAGCCGGTTGTTGGAGTACGTCGAAAGCGACCACTGTGGCCGGCCGATCCCACAGGAAGACCGTCAACGAATCTATCTATGGATCGACGCCAATGTGCCCTACTACGGCACCTACGCGCACAGCCGGCCCCTTTCTCCCGGCAAGCGCGATCTGGCCACCGATCCGTCCACCGGCAAGCCTTTGACGTGGTTTGCCGGCGGTTTTCTGGGTGTTTACAACCGACGCTGCGAAACCTGCCACGGAAGCTACCCGGACCCGAACGATCACGCCGCCATTTGGGACGGACGTCTGGCTTGGATCAACTTCACTCGTCCGGCATGGAGTCCGGCCCTTACGGCGCACCTGGCCAAGTCGGCGGGCGGCCGCGGAATCGACGCGCCCCAGAACGGCCAGAACCCGCCACGATTTGCCAGCACGTCCGACCCGGACTACGAGGCGATGTTGCGGGCGATTGAGGAGGGGCAACGTCTGGCCGATCAGACCCCCGAGGCCGACATGCCAGGCTTCGTCGGCCACCGGCCGGAGCCGTGAGCCGGCATTCTCGGAGGTAAGAATGGCCCTCGGTCAGGCTGAAGAGCTTTTGAAAACAATACGAGGAATGACATGGCTGTTGCCCACAATTCTCTCATTACACACACGGAGCGGGCGGGCGTCTGCCCGAAAGTGGCCCAGACGCTGGCGCGGTACAGCGACATCCGGTTGACGCTGGGCATTTATGCCCACGTCGAGTTGTACGATCAGACGACGGCGATCGAGTCGCTGCCGGGACCGCCGGCGATCGGGGAAGTTGGTGGCGAGGGGTGGCGGTTGACGGGGTGAGCGGGAATCTGCCGCCTCTGTCATCACAGCACCTTTTCTCTCTGGTGAACTCTCCGGCCGCGACAAGCCCAGGGTAACCGGTCGTCCAGCGGATGCTGATCGAGAACGGAATTGAAGATGGGATCGACTTCTTCCACATGGACGCGCTCTCCTCGGCCATAGCCCTGAAGGTCAACTGCGACCTGCAATTGACGTTGATGGCCAGCAGCCTGTACCGCCTGCTGGGAAGCCGGATTGGAGAAGGGTACGAGAGGGCCAAATCGCGGCAGTTGTTCGACAAGTTCGTGGACGCGACGGCCACCGTGATGATCGCGCAGCGTGAAATCTCGGTGCGTTTTCAGAAGCGCGCGCACAATCTGCTGCTGGTGGCTGCCGGCTTCGACCGCGAGGCAATATCCGTTCCCTGGCTGGGTCGTAAGTGCCTTCAGTTGATCTTCGGCTACAGGCATTGCTCGATCGGGTTGGCGCGGCGGCCAGCGTGACCCCATGCCTGGTCGACGCACCCGAAGAGCGCGTGGCCCAGTTCATCCACGCGAGACGCCCATCAGGCTCGAAATGATCGCCAAGCCGTCGGTCACGGCATTCCTGACCGCCGAGGACGGCATGTGTATCACCGGGCGGCCGGTCAGCAGGGGGTTCGGAGGGTGCGTCATTGGCGGGAAAGCGATAACTCCACAAGAGCGTAATCGGCAAAGCCGGGAGTGTCCAGGAACCAACCGCCTTTTTCGTTGGCCTGCAGGGTCAGCGGCACGGCCTCTTTTCCCTCCATGGGCGCCGCAAATCTGCACGCCGGGGGGCCTTGTGGGTCTGCGGCCAGATCGATACGAACACCCTTTGCCACCGGCTGCGGCGCATAGTTCAGCAGGTGCACGGTGATGCGCTTCGCATCGCGTTTGATTTCGGTAAAGACGGTGGGTGGTGCCGTGAGGTGCAACAACGGCGACCAGAGCGACGTGATATCTCCGATGAGTCGCCGACCACCATCGGCAGGCGCGGCGACCTTGATCGTCCAGCCGGCGCCCTTGATCGGCGCCATGTCCGACTCGTCGCGGCGGACTACGCCGGGTTGGCCTTCCAACGCTTGCAGCGGGTTGACCTTTCGCTGGCAGTACCACTCGTCGTAGAGACCCGACTGGCCGGTGAGCACGAGGGGGCCACCCTTGGCCGAATAGCGTTTAAGTGCCTCGATTTGGGCGTCGGAAAGGCATTTTTGATCGCAGACCAGCAACACCTGGCAGTCGGCGGGGACGGCCAGCGGGCTTCCGGCGGCGGTGGGCAGCAGGGCAAAGGGAACATGATTGCGCAGAAGGATCTCCTCCGCACTGACCAGGGCCCGGTGCGACTGCTCGGAGAACATGACGGACTCGCGCGAGTACAGCAGACGCACGGGCGCGTAGGTCGGCCGCTTCAGGCCCTCGCGATTCGACCGCGTCAGCGCATCAAATCGCCGCAGCAGCGGCTTGCGCGATTCGACGAGTTGCCGCGAGACCATCTGGGGATCGGCTTTCATCACAGTCCGGTCGATAGGAATACCGCCGAAGACGGCATTCTCCAGCAGGTTCAGCACGTATTTCGCTTCGGCATCGGCCGAAATGCCGGCGTCGGAATCACTGAGGGCCAGGATGCGTGTGTTGAGGGCTTGGGCGAGCTTCATTTCGCGGACGCGGTTGACGATGCAGCCGTCGTGGAAGCCCGGTTCGTTGCCGGACTGAGAGACGAAGACGTCGAAGCAGTCGCCCAGGTCGGTCACACTCAGCGCGGCCGCGCCGGCTACGCCTTCCCGGCGGATATTGGCCACGTTGCCGGCGATGATGGCCGATGGCTTGCATGCCTTGCCGGCCTGGTACAGGCGGCGGAACAGCTCGGTCACGCGTTGGCAGCGGAACTGGATCCAGTGTTGCGCGATGGGATCACGAATCTCGCCATAGCCGGAGCCCGAGCGGACCGGCGGCAGGACGTGCTCGACCGTGGGGATGCCAAATCGCTTTTCGGGATCGGGCTGCTTGGCCAGGTATTCCCGGAATAGGGCCGTGCAGCGCGGGCAGTAGCAGGCAGGGACAAAGCAGTTGTCGAGCATGATGCCGTCGAAGCCGCCCTCGGTGAGTGCGATCCGGATCATCTTCACCAGGTAGGGTTCGAAGCCCGGCGCATTGATGCAGGGGAGCCAGCGATAGTAGGCATTACTGCCATAGGTGCGTTTGCGGCCGTTTTCGTCGACGGCCGCCCAATCCGCGAGGTCCGGGATCTCGCTCTGCATGATTTCATAGTAGAGCGTGGAAAACTGGACGTAGGCCAAGACGCGTATGCCGTACTTGTGACAGTTGGCCACGAACTGTTTGACGTTGGGGAAGTCTTTCGATTCGTATTGCCAACCCATGCCCTTATAGAAGCGGCAGTGCAAGGCGTTGAGGCCCAGATCGTGCATGGTCTGGGTGCAGGCTTCGCTGTCGAACCAGTGATGCCAATCTTCGAGCCACTGGGCGCTGCCTTCCACGCCGCCGGTGGAAGGGCCGCCAATGCGGCGATACATGGACAGGGGCTCGTGGTTGCCGAATGTCCAGCGGCAGTCCAGCGGATCAAGCCCGGTTTTGTCAGGCCCGGGCGGGGCAGCCACGGCCATCGACACCACGGTGATTAACATCAGCCAGAATGTTACAAGCAGTCGCATCGGAGACTCTCCAATTCGCGCCATTGTCTTGCCATAGCCGGCTCGCTGCGCCGGAAAATGGCATGCGTTTACCCTACTACGAGAATGCCGTACGCGTCGAGCGAGGGAATCTCGACGTTCGCACGATTACCCTGGCGAGCCAATGTCAGCGGTTGGTCAGCTCCTTCAGGGGTCAGGAGACGGGCGGAGGCACGGTTGTTCCAAGCGGGGCCGAGTTCCAGGCGAAGCGGGCCGGCAGCCTTGGGAGATGCGTAGTTCACAAGGTGGACGGCCAGGCGGTTGTCCCTGGTCTGGAAAGCGCTCATCGCCACGTAGGTGGACCCATACAGCCGGGCGGTCAGGCCTCGCTTGGCCACCCGCTCGATCGCCTCAGCCACCGAGCGCCACTGCTTGGGCAGTGCGATGCACACGGCCGATCCTGCGCGGCTATCGTTCCGGGGCGTGTCGACCGACAGACGAACTACGCGAGGCCCCTCGAGGTCGGCCAGGGGACTGGGCTCGTAGAGCATGCCGTTCTCGTCCCAATGGGCGACATCGCCGAGGATGACGATTCCGCCGCCGGCGGCCGCAAACGATTGGATCGCCGTGCAGGTATCGGGGGCCAGATAGGTTTGGCCGGCCAGGATCAAGGCGGACGACTGTTTGAGGACGTCGAGCTTCTCGGCAAATGCGGCCCCCCACGAGAAGCCGCCACGGATAAGGATCTCTTCGGCCACGGCGGCGCGCTGCCACGAGTCCTTGGGATCAAAGGCCCCCGACGGGAAGCTGCGCAGGACGGCCACGTCGCTGATCGGTGTCCCATGGAGCCACAGGGATTCGTGCTTGCGAACGAAGCGGAGGTGCTGCGACAATGCCTGGTCCAGTTCCGGCAGATCGATGCGCATCCGGTCGCCGCCACCCAAGGGACGCATGGCCCAAATCAGGGATGTTCCGAGCAGCGGAAGGCTGCCGATATGGCTCAGGAAGCGGCGACGTGCGATTGGTTCTGTCATGGGGACGATGCTCTCGCTCACAGGATCGATCGGCGCGGGCCGGCTGGAAGTCGCGTCAGCAGCCGGCAGCAGTTTTCCGCCGATCGAAGGGTGCCAATGGGATTTACTGCATTGGCGCCAGTCCCGAGGAGAAGAAAGGGCGGCCCGTTTCAGAGGAAATCCGCCCACGCTCCGGTCTCGGCCCCCGGGCCGGCGCTCGGGTCGGTTCCCGCCGGAGCCCTATCCTCCGCCCAGGTCGTCGTTGATCGTAGCGTGCCGCCGCCCGCCAGGCAACCGCCTGAAGGCCTGCGAGGTGGGAAGCCGCTGCGGCGGCGCTGCGTCGCAGAACACATCAAGCATGGCCACCACCTGGTCGACCATTGCCTCGCCAGTGCCGACCTCCAGCTTGCTGTGCCAGCCCGCAGGAGATTGCGTCGCGTGAGTGTGCTCATCGTCCGTCTCCTGATTCGTAGGTTTCAACCTGTGTTTGAAAATCCCCTCGCCTTGAAGCGGATTGCCGTCGGGCCGATGATCTCAAACCCGAAGTAGAGCCAGCCCGGGCGGTCCATCGATGCTGTGATTCACGTTGTGTCAGGCGCGCGGCATACTCCACGTGGCCGAAGCTTAAGGGACGGGCTCATGAACGACATCTCCCAGCAGCCGCGGGTCACTTGGCGTCCGTTAACTCCTTGTACTTGGCCTGCATGACGTCGAGCTCGTCGGTGAGGATGAAGTCGACGCCGAGGTCGAGGAGTTCGTGGAGTTTTTCGGGCTCGTTGCAGCCAAAGTAGTTGATCTTGGCGCCGGCGTCATGCAGGAGCTTGACGTCGCTCGCGGAGCAGGGGGTGATGAGCTGCAGGAAGTTGCAGCGGTGATCGACGGTCTGGGTGGCGTAGAGGGTGCTCTCGTCGGGCGTCCAGGCAACGTTGCGCTTGCCGGTGCGGTTCATGTTGCAGGAGAGAATCCCGGGG
>JAMOAF010000842.1 GCA_023621895.1 Planctomycetota bacterium | reverse complement strand
TCTTATTGCTTATCGCCATTTTTGGACCATTTCTCGAAAATCGCCCCCTCGGACAACCGCCTGCCGGCATATGCCCCCCTCCGTAGAGCGGTCTGTGGCGTGCGGATTTTCGAGCAGGAAGTCCAAGATTTTCCCGGTGCTTGCGAATAGATGATCGGAGCCGCTGTCCCAACGCAAGCCGTGCCCCGGCTCATCCTGAGCAACCGATCGCTGCGACGACCGCAGCCTAAAAAGACCAACCTAACCTCTCTCCCCGATTGGAGGAACCGCGTCATGATCCGAAAGGCTCTTGTTGGAACTGGAATTGCTTTGTTGCTGGGACTGTTCTTCTTCGGCCGCGACATGCTGAGCTACGTCCGCACGTCGGCCGGTTACATGAAGCAGTCGATTAACGATAGCGTGCCCACGGAATTTCAGATCGACCGGGCGCGCACCATGATCAACGACCTCGTGCCTGAAATTCGCAAGAACATGCAGGTCATTGCCCGCGAGGAAGTCGAGGTCGAACAGCTCCAGAAGCAGATTCTGGAGGCGGAAGGCAAGCTCGGCGACGAGAAGGCCGATCTGCTCCGCTTGCGGGCGGACCTGTCGACCGGCAAGGAGACGTTTGTCTACGGCAAGCGGAACTACAGCGTCGAACAGGTGAAACTCGACCTGGCGAACCGTTTCGAACGTTACCAGACTCGCGAGGCCACGCTGGAGAGCCTTCGCGACATCCACGGCGCCCGCTCGCGGAGCCTGGCGGCGGCACGCGACAAGCTGGAAGGGATGATGGCGGCCAAGCGCCAGCTGGAAGTCGACGTGGAAAACCTGGAGGCTCAACTCAAGATGGTGGCGGCGGCCGAGACGACCAGCAAGTACCACTTCGACGACAGCAAGCTGGGCCGAGTCCGCGAGCTGGTCGCCGATCTGCGGAGCCGGCTTGACGTGGCCGCGCGCGTTGTCGACGCCGTGCGATACTATCACGATCAGATTCCGCTCAACGAGGAGGTTCCCGCGAACATCGTCGAGCAGGTCTCGGAATACTTCAACCTGGACGAGCCGAATTCCGAGGCAATTGCCCAGAAGTAGGCCTAGAATGATATTTTCTCGGCTATTTCAGGATTTCGACGCCATGACTGCTCGGAACCACGGTTCGAACGACCGATTCATGCTGTGGATCGATTCGGTCGGCGGCTACTGGGTCTGCCTGGCCGAGGAGGTGGTTCTCGGCCAGCCGGTAGGGGGCGTGGACGTGCCGATTCTGGGCGACCTTTCGAAGCGGCACGCCCGGATTCGCCGCGACGGGGAAGCCTACCTGGTCGAGGCTCTCCGCCCGGTCCGCGTTGCCGGCCAGCCGGTCGACGGCGTCGCGACGCTCCAGGACCGGGCCCGGATTCTGCTCGGAGACCGGGTCGAGCTCCGATTCCGCAAGCCCCATCCGCTCAGCGCGACGGCGCGGCTGGAATTCAGCAGCGGCCACCGGACGCAACCCTCGTCCGACGCGGTCTTGCTGATGGCCGAAACCTGCGTTCTGGGCCCGAGCCGGCAGAGCCACGTGGTGTGCCGTGCGTGGCCCAATGAAGTCGTCCTGTGCCGGCGCGGCGACGAACTGTTCTGCCGGACTGCCGGGAGCTTTCAGATCGACGGGCGCGCCGTCAAGCGCGACGGCCGGATGTTGGCAAACTCGCGGATCGAGGGGAACGGGTTTTCGTTCAGCCTCGAGCGGATTTGAACCGTGGCCGCGCGGCAAGCCGCGGTGATCGTTCAGGGGGAGGGACCTCATTTTCGTGGCATACTCCGCCGCCTCACGGCGCAAGCGGTGTACCGGCGGAAACGGGGCCGCCGCGAATCGGGCCTGTTCCCCGTTTCCGGGGCGGAGACGACAACCAAACACCACAGGATTAGAATGGAGGGGTCGGGTGAGCGGGCGGCAAGCGAGCAGGCGAGCGAAAGCGGCCCCCCGGAGCAGGCGCGTCGTCGCAGACTTGCCAAAATCGCCCGGCTCCCTCCCAAGATCGGACGCCGGAAAACGAACTGTCTAGTGTCCGGCAAGCGGCTGCCCCGCGGGCAATGCCCAATCGGCGCCGGTCGCCAGGAGTGGACCCATGAACAACTCGGTGGCTATCGTGGAAGCAGAAGTTCCCAAGAAGGGGCCGCTCAAACCTCCAGCGGAGGCGGCCGCACGCGATGCCCGATTCACCTACCCGAGCGGGTCGCGGCCCCTTGAGGGCTACGTGATCAAGCGCGGCGTCGGGCACGGAGGCTTCGGCGAAGTCTATTACGCCACGAGCGATGCCGGCAAGGAAGTGGCGCTGAAGCTCATCCGCCGCAATCTCGAGGTGGAACTCCGCGGCATCCGCCACTGCCTGAACCTGAAACACCCGAACCTGCTCTCGATTTTCGACATGCGCGAGGATGCCCAGGGCGACAACTGGGTGGTGATGGAATATGTCGCCGGCGAGTCGCTCGAAGAGGTGATCGCCGCCAATCCGGCCGGCATGCCGGTCGAGCGGGCGCTGTACTGGATTTTCGGCATCGGCTCCGGTGTTGCCCACCTCCACGACCACGGCATCGTGCATCGCGACTTGAAGCCCGCCAACATCTTCAACGACCAGGGCGTGGTGAAGATCGGCGACTACGGGTTGTCGAAGTTCATCTCCTGTAGCCGCCGGAGCGGGCAGACGGAGAGCATCGGCACGGTCCACTACATGGCGCCCGAGGTGGCCAATGGCCGCTACGGCAAGGAGATCGACGTCTACGCGCTGGGCGTGATCTTCTATGAAATGCTCACCGGCCGCGTGCCGTTCGAGGGCGAATCGATCGGCGAGGTGCTGATGAAGCACCTGACCGCGACGCCCGACGTCTCCATGCTGCCCGAGCCCTACCGCGGTGTGATCGCCCGAGCGCTGGAAAAGGACCCGTCGAAGCGGTTCGGCTCGGCGGGCGAAATGCTGGCCACTCTGCCGAAGCCGTCCGGAGCGGCGGGGCTCGGCCCCGTGCCGTCGCACGACTCGCAAACTGCGTACGACCATCGGGGCGCCCGCCCGGCGGGCTTTTTCGGTCTGCCGTCCGGATCGGCGTCGCCGACAACCGGCGAGGAGCCGATCTTCAAGGCGGTTCGGCAGGGCCTGGGCGACTTGCGCCAGAGCTGGAATCGCTCGAACCTGAACACGCCGACCAAAATCGCCTTGCTGATCCTGCTGCTGGTCGCCGCCCCATTCGTCTTGAGTACGGTCGTGCCGCTGGCGGTCTACCTGTTTGCTTTGTACGCCGTTTATTGGATTTTCCGGTCGCTGATTCTGACGATCAAGGCGCCGGCGCCGGCCGCCGCGGATCGGCCGCCGCCCGCACCGCCCGCACCGCCCGTACCGCCGGCGGCCTTGCCGGCGCAGACGGCGACGTTCGTCGCGGAGGAAATCCGCCGTAGGGTCCATCGTGAAGCGAGACTGCCGCGCTGGGCCCGCCACGAGAGGCCCGCCGCCGCGCTGGTCGTCAAGCCGCCCCGGCAGCGCCTAGCGGAACTGGTCGGTTCGATGCTCGGCGGGGCGATGATCGCCCTGCTGGTCTGCGTCCTGGGTTTTGTGCTGGCGAGCCTGCACTCGGGCGCCGGAGTGGGCGCCCGCGAATTGGCGCGCTACGGCTGGGTGATCCTGGCAAGCATCGTGGGCGCCTGGGCGGTGCTGATCCCGTCGAAGTTCTGGGAAGGATGCAAGGGCGACGTCAAGCTGCGGCGGCTGACGATGTTGATCACGGGGCTGTTGGTGGGAGTTTTTGCCGCGGCGATTGCCGGGGTGCTGCTGGTCGATCTGCCCCATCGGGTCCTCGCCGATCTGGAGCTTCGAGAGGTGACCGGGCTGGAGCAGGTGAATTTGGCGCCGGAACATGTCGTCTCCGATCTCCGCTATTACCTGATCGCCTTTGGCGCGCTGTTTTTGCTCCTCCGCTGGTGGCGATCGGCGGACCCGCTGCGGGCATCGCGATTGAGCTTGTTCTCGGTCTTCGTGTCGGGGCTGGTCGCGTTGATCGTCTCCGATGCGCTGGGATTTCCGCAACCCTGGCTGGTGATGGTGGCCTGCGCCATGTCGGTGTCGGTCCAGTTGGCCAGTCCTTGGGTCCACCCGCGGCTCCGCGGATCGCAGGAAGACGTCTAAATAGCCGCTTTCGGCTTGCCCCGCGGCGCGCCTGCGCTGCGGCACAACCCGTACGTAACGAAGCGCGGGGCAAGGCGCACGCGGCTATCTGAATAACAGCCGCTTTTTCCACGAATTCACGCAGGTCGATTGAGAACGCTGACTTCTGGCATTTGAACCTTGAACATTGGGTCTTGGTCCTTGCCGGTTTTGTTCCGAAAGACGCGCCGATGGTGGAGACAAACATGTCTGTCGGTTTCCTCGGTTTGCTTTTGCTCGCCGGGCTGGTTTTCCTGGCGGTGATTGGACTGGTTGGCGTGCTCAGCCATCCAAGGGTCCGCGAGGCGGCGAAGATCGTCTTCGGCGGCCTGGCGGCAATCGCGATGCTGGTTGTGCTGCTCGGCGGGTTTGTGTTTCTCGCCCGGCAACAGACCGGACGGACCGCGGTCAGAACGGAGCGCGCGGCGGTCGCGGCCAAAACCGCGCAGTTAAAGGTCCTTGAGGCGAAAATTCGCGCCGCCGAATCGCAATGGGAGGCGCTCGAGAAGGCTGCGACACCCCCGCCGGATTCACTTGGGGCGGCCGAGGCCGAACGGGGCGCTGGGAAAACGAAAGACTCGGACGCCCGCGTCGAGGCCGGCGAGCGGAAGGAAGCGGCCCCGCTGGCCGCGAAGGAGCTGCCGAAAGAAAAACCGGCCGAGGCGGAATCCGAATCGCCCCCGCCGGGCCAAGTCGCCGTCGGCCTGCCCATCGAGAAACGTCCCGCATGGGTCGACCGCAAGCCGTATAAGGAGAGCTCGGTCTATTGCTGGCCGGTGGTTACCGATCCGCGGCCCGACGAGGAGGAGACGTTCTCGGAGGCTCTCCCCGAGGCCATCCGGGCGGCGGTGCGGGAGTATGTGCAAACGAAGCTCGACCTGGAATCGGCGTCCGCCAGAGAGGTCGCCCTCGACCCGGACTACGCGATGACCCACCTGGTCGGCGGCGATCTCTGGACCGAGCCGGTCGCCACGTCGTTTGGGCCGTGGGTCCGCGTGCACGCGCTGGTGAAGTTCGACCACGAGGCGAATGTCGTCCTCAAGGAGCGCTTTGCGGCCGCGCAGGTGGCGCGGCGGCTCTGGGGCGCCGGCGCGGTGACCTGCGCGCTGGTTTTTCTTCTCGCCGTGGCCTACTGCTACCTGAAGCTCGACCTGGCAAGCGGCGGATCGCGGAGATGGCTCTTGCGGTTTGCGGCGATTCTCGTGATATTGGTTTCGATCCTCGTTACCGGGGGGTTGGCGAAGATGATCCTCTAGATTGGCCGCAAGGCAGGAGGCTGCCCGGCGCCAGCGTCCGGGGCAAGCCGTGAATGACTCCGCCCAGTGAAAGTGACCTGCTGCTGACCCAACGAATCCGCGCCGGCGAGGCCGGCGCCTGGAGCGAGTTGATTGCGCGCTTCGAGGGCCGGCTTCTGGCCTTCGTCGAGGGCCGGCTGCGGAGCCGCGCCGTCGCCGAGGACGTCGTCCAGGAGACCTTCATCGGCTTCTTGACGAGCCTGCCGAACTACGACGACAGCCGCCCCCTGGAAACCTACCTGTTCTCGATCGCCGCGCACAAGTTGACCGACCATTTGCGCCGCGAGGGCCGGCGGCCGACGCTGCCGCTCGTGCCTGGACCGGCCGGGTCGAGCAGCTTTGAGCCGGCCGGCCCGGCGCGCGCTGCAAGCAGCATCTATCGCAGCGGCGAACGCCGCCAGATCGAGGAGCAAGCCCTCGTCGAGGCGATCGACGCGCAACTGCGGCACTGGCACGGGCGGGGCGACTGGCAGAAGATCCAGTGCGCCGAACTGCTCTTCGTCCGCGGATGGCCCAACAAGCAGGTGGCCGCCTGCTTGGATATCTCGGAGCAGGTGGTGGCCAACATCAAGTTCGACTTCCTCGCCCGGCTCCGCGCCGCCGTCCGCGGGCAGCACCTGCCGCGCGATGTGTTTCCGGAACTCTATGAGGTGGAATAGCAGTCTGGGAGTCAAAGGCCCCCAAGCTGGAGCTTGGCAGCCAGGTGAAGCTGGAGCTTGGCAGCCAGGTGAAAGGTCCCCAAGCTGGAGCTTGGGAACCAGGTGATTTTCGGGCAGTTTTCAAGATTAAGGGTTTTTGGCACAACGATGGCCGTTTCCATTCGCCAGGCCGACTTGGAGGCCTATCTCGACGAAGCCTTGCCCGCCGACCAGATGGCTCGGGTGGAGCGGGCGCTGCGCAGCGACGAGGAACTGCTCGCCAAGCTCAAGGCGATCCATTCCCGCCGCGACTCCGGCGTGCACACCTTGGGCGAAATCTGGCGCCGCCACCGCCTCAGTTGCCCCTCCCGGCAACGTCTGGGGAACTACCTGCTTGGCGCCCTGTCTGCCGACGAGGAGGATTACATCGTCTTCCACCTCGAAACGATCGGCTGCCGGTACTGCCGGGCGAGCCTCACCGACCTGCAAAAGCAGCAGGCCGAAGCGGCATCGGCGGCCCGCCGCGCCGCCTTGCATCCACCGGCGGACTGCCGGAAAATAGGAGACCGCCGTGCGGGCAAAGGGGCGCGCAGGCCAACGCCCGGTTCTCCGCGGCCGCAAACCGCGCGTGGACGTGATCGGCGCCCTGAACAGGACCGTTCGCGGCTACGACGCGCACCTGTCTTCCGTAAAAGACGGCGAGACGCAATACACCCTTTCGTGTTCAATGCACTTGGTCCAGGAGAGGATGACGTCTACGATGCAAAAATTCAACGCCCAACGGTGGGCCGCGCTGGTCTGCGCGGCCCTGGTGGTTGCAGGTTCAACACTCCGCCCGTGCGCCGCGGCCGACGCGCCGGTGGCCCCGACGCGGATTCTGGGAATTCTCGGCGGCATGGGTCCGGAGGCCACGGCCAACCTCTATCAAGAGATCGTCAAGCTGACGCCGGCCCAGAAGGACCAGGACCATATCCCGACCCTGATCTTCAGCTTTCCGCAGATTCCCGATCGGACCACGGCCATCCGGAACAACGACCGGTCGATCATTCCTTACCTCGTCGAAGGAACGACGCGGCTGGAAAAAGCCGGCGCCTCCTTCATCGTCCTCCCCTGCAACACGGTGCACTTCTTCCACGACGACATGCAGCGTGCGGTGAAGATTCCCATCCTGCACATGATCCGCGAGACGGCCGACGTGGTCGCCCGCAGCTACCCGAACGCGCGGCGGATCGGGTTGCTGGCCAGCGACGGAACCGTCGCCACGGGACTCTACGAACGGGAGTTCAGCGCCCGCGGCATGAAACTGGTCTATCCCGATGAGCCGATCCAGAAAGACTGCGTGATGAAGGCCATTTACGGGATCAAGGCCGGCGGTGATAAGCAATCCAACGAAGAGTTGCTGTTTACCGCGGGAAAGAATGTCGAGCGCAAGGGCGCGGAAGTGATCGTGCTCGGCTGCACGGAGATCCCGCTGGCCTTCAATCCGCAGCGGGCCTCGGTGCCGGTGATCAACGCCACGCGCGTGCTCGCCGAAGCGGCGATCAGGGAGTATTTCCGGGAGGAGAAGAAGAACTAGGATGCCGGAGCGGCCGGCCGTAGAGCCGCTCGGCCACCTGGCCGTCGGCAATCGCCGCCTCGCCGGCTAGAAACAGCCAGCGGACGCCCGAGGCATACTGTTGCGGATCGTCGAAGGTCGCCCGGTCGATAAAGGTCTCCGGATCGAAGACCACAATGTCGGCCACGCACCCGGCGCGCAGGTAGCCGCGATCGGGCAGCCGCAGGATGTCGGCCGGCAGGCCGGTGGCGCTGCGAATCGCCTGGGCCAGCGGGATCGCCCGCTCACCGAGCGCGTAAAAGCCGATCTTCCGCGGGAACGTGCCGAAACTCCGCGGGTGGGGCTTGACGCCGGGCGCCGGCGCCAGCGTGCTGCCGTCGGACGCCGTCGCGACCCAGGGGATCGTCATCGCGTAGCGGACATCGTCTTCCGACAAAACGAACCGCACGATCGAGGCGCCGCCGTCCGCCTGGACGCGAATCGCCGCCCCGGCGACGTCTGTCTTCAATTGCGCCGCCAGCTCATCGAGGCTCTTGCCGTTCCATTCCGGGTGTTTCTCGCACGAGGCGATCACGATCCGCGGATTGTCTCTGAGCCGGCGGAGGACCAGTTGGCGGACCGCTCGTTGATATTCTACATCGTCCCTCATCCGGCGGCCGAAATCCTTCAGACCCATCGGCAGCTCCGTCGCCGGAAAAAGGATCGCCGCCAGGTTCGTCGAGGTGGCGATGTACGGATACTGGTCCGCCGTGACGGTCAAGCCCTCGGCCCGAGCCTCTTCGATGAGTGCGACCGCCTTGCGCAGCGAACCCCAATTGGCCGGCCCGACCGCCTTCAGGTGCGAGACGTGCACGGGCAGGCGCGCCTCGCGGCCGATCTGGATTGCCTCGCGCAGCGCCCCGAGAAGGTCCTCGGCTTCGTTGCGGATATGGCTGGCATACAGACCTTGGTGGCGGGCGACCACCCTGGCCAGCGCGGCGATCTCGTCCGTCTTGGCGTACATTCCCGGCGGATAGATCAGCCCGGTCGACATGCCCCAGGCCCCCGCGCGCATCGCGCGGTCGACGAGCTCCTGCATCCGCTCGAGCTCCGCAGGGGTCGGCGGGCGATTTTCGTCGCCCATCGCCTCTTCGCGAATCGGCCCATGCGGCGCCAACAGGATCACGTTCGTGCCCGAACCGTCGCGCTCGAGCCTGGCGAAATAGGCGGCAATGTCGATCGATCCCATGCCGCAGTTGCCGCTGACGACCGTCGTGCATCCCTGGGTCAGGTAGTTCAAGTTCTTGCGCATCGGGGGCGGTCCGACCGGATCGCAATGGGTGTGCAAGTCGATGAACCCCGGCGCGACGATCAATCCCCGGCAATCGATCACTCGGCCGGCGGAGAGCGCGTCGAGCTTGCCGACGGCCACGATCTTCCCCGCCTGGATCGCCAGGTCGGCGATGGCGGCTTCCCGCCCGCTGCCGTCGTAGAGCGTGCCGCCTCGGAGCAACACGTCGGCCGCGAGCCCGGGTTCGGCGTCCAGCCCCGCTCCCGCCGAGAGGAGCATCATCCCGACAACCGCCGCTCCAATTCGATTTGTGAAGCGGAGAAGCGCGCCGGCAATTGTTTCTCGATGCAGCATCATGAAGATCTCCTGGCAGGGTGGGCAAGTGATAAGCAATCGCCCTGAACAACCTGCCAGATTTTGCAGGCGGATCGCGGCGCTGTCAAGCTTCTGCTTCGCCGCCCCCCCGAGCGCGCCGTGGAGGATTGAGATTGCCGCCGGGCAGCGAAAATCCGCGCCGGATGCTGGACGGGGGAAAATTTGCCTTGGTAAGATAAACCGCCAAACGAAGTCCGGTCGGTTTCAGGCTCGCTGATTCCCGCTGGTGTCCCGGCCGCCCGACCAGTCCTGGACAAAACAAGGGGAGATGCCATGAGACCTCGACACATTCTGCTGTTGGCGGCGGTCCTTGCGAGTAATTGGAATCAGGCAGTCTCTTGCCTGGCCGCGGACCAGCCGTCGCCGGCCGAGCGCCCCAACATCCTCTGGCTGGTGAGCGAGGACACCAGCCCCCTGCTGGGCTGCTACGGCGATTCCCTGGCCCGCACGCCAACGCTCGATCGTCTTGCCCGGGAAGGCGTCCTCTACGAGCGATGCTTCGCCCAGCCGGTGTGCGCCCCGTCGCGGTTCGCCCTGATCAGCGGGATGTACGCGGCCAGTTGCGGTCCGGCCCACCAGATGCGGGCCCAAGGCCGCATCCCGG
>JAMOAF010000977.1 GCA_023621895.1 Planctomycetota bacterium | reverse complement strand
GGTGATTTTCTTATTTCAGCGCAACCTCCATGTCAGTCACGAGTTAGAACTCGGCACCGGTGACCAAAAGCGTCCCCGCTGCTGTCAATATAATAGAGGCCCCGCTGCTCCGCAGCATCGCGATGCTAGAGGCCCGAGCACGGATCGGAAAACCTCGATGGCAGTTTCCCCACGAACAAGCATGGCGGGACGGCGGGACGGCTGGCGCGGCTGGACGCTCCTGGAGGTCTGCACGGTCCTGATCCTCTTGGCCGCTCTCGCGAGCCTCGCCGTGCCCGGGCTGCAACTCCTTCGTGAATCGAGCCGGCGCAGCCAGTGTCAGTCGCACATGGCGGGGATCGGCCTGGCCCTGCAAAACTACCACCAGGCGCACGGGCTGCTGCCGCCGGCCGTCCTCCGCGCGGGGAGCAGCGAACGGTTTGACCTGAGCACGGTCAACAGCCGCGGCGTGGCGCACCGCCAGCAGTCGAGCGGCGCCAACTGGGCGGTGATGCTGCTGCCGTTTCGCGGCGCGCAGGCGTTGGCCGATTCGTTCGACTGGTCCGCCGCGGTCATGGATCCCGCGAACGCGGCCCCGCGATCGGTCGAACTGGCGATGATGAAGTGCCCTTGCGACCCGCACAACAACGCGGCCAACGCCTATAGAATGACCTCGGCCGACGGAGCCATCGACGCCCTGTTCGCGCGGGGCAACTACGGGCTGAATTGCGGCACCAGCGGCCTGGACCACTCGCCCGGAAAACCCTGGCGGCCGGCCCCCGGCGGCGGCGCCGTCAAAACCTTGTGGGTCGGCAACCGCCTCGTCGAGCAGCAATGGGGCAACGGCGTCGGCGGGGTCAACAAGTCATACTCCGTGCAGGACTTCAAGAACGGTCTATCGAACCTGGTGGGCGTCGACGAATTGCGCGCCGGGGTCGTGCCGGCCGACGCGCGGGGCGTGTGGGCCCTGGGCGATGCGGGCAGCAGCATGACCTGGCGTCATGGGCTGCTGGGGGATGCCGGCGGCCCGAATTGCCCCCGTCACCGGGCCGACGACACGATCGGCTGCAACCAGGCGCACGAAGCGCTCGGCGTGGAAGGCCTCGTAGCCGAGGGAATGACCTGTTGCTCGTATTCCGAGGCTGCCATCCAGGCCACGGCTCGGAGCGCGCACCCGGGGGGAGTCAACGCCCTGATCATGGACGGCTCGGTGCGGTTCATCGCCAACGACATTGACCTGAGTATTTGGCACGCGATCCATTCCAACGAGACACGCGAGCTTCCGATCCCTGAAGCGCGTGTTTCGCCGGAATCGGCTTTACGGCCGTCGCCCCCCGCCCCGATCCCAAAACACGAGCCGCAAGCCGACGCGCCGCCGACGATCACCAACAGCATCGGCATGCGCCTGGTGCTCTTGCCGGCGGGCGATTTTCTGATGGGGCTGGCCGACGCGGGCGAAGACACGGGCGACCCGGTCACCGGCGTCCCGCCGGAGTCGCCGCCGCACAAGGTGCGTCTGACCAGGTCGTTCTATTTCTCGGCGTTTGAAGTCACTCAGGCCCAGTACGCGTACGTGATGGGAAAGAACCCGAGTTGGCACGCGAAGGGCGGCGGGGGAGAAGGCCAGGTGTACGAGCAGAATACGTCGAATTACCCGATCGAGAACGTGGCTTGGACGGATGCGGCCGCCTTCTGCCGGGGGCTCTCGGAGTTGCCTGAAGAGAAGGCGGCCGGCCGCCGCTACCGCTTGCCGACGGAGGCCGAGTGGGAATACGCCTGCCGTGCGGGCAGCACGGTTCCTTTCCACGCGCCGCGGACTTACGACCCCGACGACCCTGACGGATTCAATGTGTTTTTTTACAGCGACCAAGGCTTCGCGCTGGCCGCGGTCGGCAGCTACCGCCCCAACGCGTGGGGCATTTACGACATGCGCGGAAACGCCTGGGAATGGTGCCATGACTGGTATGGATGGGACTACTACGCGCACTCGCCGCGGGACGATCCCCAGGGGCCCGAGCAGGGGGTGGTGCGCGTCGTCCGTTCGGGCGACTGGCGCTTCACCGGTCATGCCTGCAAACACGCAAAGGTTGAAAGCGAGCCTTGGGTTAAGAATGCCTATATCGGGTTTCGCGCGGCGTGCGATCGCTGAGAAGCCGGCGATCCGGAGAGAACTGGCCGTGGAACAAAGGTGTCAGAAACCTTTATTGCGGCACTTTTTCAGTCAACACGGTGTAACAGTGTTCCCGCGACCAACCATTACCTAAATAAAGGTTCCTGACACCGCTTTTTCGCAGACTTGAGCTAACTATGAGCGAGTCGCCGGAAGAACCCGCGCCGGTCGATCCCTGGTTTCTGGCGGAGTTTTCCTGCTGGACGATGGTCGTGCTGGCGCCGATTCTGACCTGGATCAACGGGCCCTCGGTCTCCACCGACCAGTTTGTCGTTCGAACCACGGTGTTCTGCCTGGCGCTGGCCGGCGGGATCGGCCTGCGCGTGGCCAAGTTGCTAGGAAGAAAGAGGCGGAATGGAGGCAAGAGGTAACGGAGGGCTGAGGGTGTCACAACGCCTGGTCGCAACGTCGGCATAGGCTGTTTATTGGCAGGCACGCCCCCCTTAGGAGTGCTAAGCAAGAAACGTGTAAAGAGTGTAAGGACAACGCGTGACGCCGACGTGGCTTTGGATACAATCACGTTCAGTCATCGGGCTGCAATGCTTTATATCGGCCACGTCGACGGTCAGTTGGCAATAGGCGTCTCGCGAAGGATCGACCCACTTCTCAAGCTCGGGATCGACGGAAATGCGAGGGATTCGAGCGACATACGGGAACCGGCTTCGCTTTGACTACGGCGCGGTTCGCGTCGTTCTCGGCCTGATCCTGTTGGCCGCGGCGGGCTTGAAAGCCCATCAATTGGCCACCGGGCCGACCGCGGAGGCCGGCCTGCTGACATCGCGCTGGTTTCTCGTCGCGGCGGTCGAGTCGGAAATCGTCTTGGGGCTGTGTCTCCTTTCCGGGGTGCTGGCCAGGACCGTCTGGCTGGTCGCGCTGGGCTGCTTCGCGGTGTTCGCCTGCGTTTCGTTTTCCAAGGGGCTCGCCGGGGAGGCAAGCTGCGGCTGCTTCGGCACGGTCAAGGTGAATCCGTGGTACACGTTCGCCTTGGACGCGGCGGCCGTTGCCGCGCTGCTGCGCTGGCGGCCCTCATTTTCGCAAGGATCGGAACCGAGTGGTGAACGGCCCGCGGCCGTCCGGTTGGCCGCGTTCGCGAGCGTCTGGCTTGCCGTCGGCCTGCCCATCGGCTGGCTGGCCGGGCGGTTCGAGCCGACCATCGTCACGGACGAGGGAGAGATACTGGGTGAAAGCCAGATTGTGGTTCTCGAGCCGGAGAGGTGGCTGGGCATGCGTTTTCCCCTGCTGCCACATATCGACATCGGCAGTCGCCTGGCCGAGGGCCGGTGGATCGTGCTGCTCTACCACCACGACTGTCCAGAGTGCCGGAGAGTTTTCCCGGAGTATGAGCGAGTAGCGCGTCTGACGCGTGATGCCGGGCGACCGCAGGTGGCCCTGGTGGAAGTCCCGCCGTTTCGGTCGGAGCGCGACTGGAGAGCGATCGCCGGCGTTCAGCGAGGCAGGCTCAGCGACGCGAAGGACTGGTTCGTTCAGACCCCAACCGAGATCCTGCTCGACCGCGGAATTGTGACGGCGATCCGTGGGGCCGAGAGTTTCACACGGGACCGTCGAGAGAGTCGTCCGCGGCAAGAGGTCAAGCGATTAGATCGTAGGATGGTGAGGGCGCCTTCTGTGGTAATCCGATAATGCAGCTAGCGGTAGAGGTGGTAGTTATGGGTACTAAGTATCGTTGTCGGCAGGTGATGAAGATTGCCATTCTACTTGGCGTCTATTCCATTCACGGTGTCATGCTTCCGCTGACCGAGTCCGTCCCGAATAGCAGAGCAGATGCCGCGGCGAGAGACGAGCCTGACCTTGCTCCGGGCGAGTGGGCGGAGGTGGCGCCTGCTGATGTGGTGCGAGCCTTTCAGATGCTTGCCACCCAGACCAGGGGTAACTATGAGCGGATTAAGACCTGGCAGGCGAAGTATGCGCTTCGGACGCAGCGGAGCGTTGCACAGGGCGAGACGGTCGGCTTTAGGGCCGACCTCGTGGGAGTGCCAATGCGGCAGGAAATCAAGTACCAATTGCAGGTTAGCATCGACCTAAGCGCCGGCGCGATATTTCGCGACAAGACCGAGACGGCGCTCAAGTGGATCAATGCAGACACGCTGGCGGCGATTGAT
>JAMOAF010000688.1 GCA_023621895.1 Planctomycetota bacterium | reverse complement strand
TCGCTTACGCTGCGGCACAACCCGTACGTAACGAAGCGCGGGGCAAGCCCACGCGGCTATCTGAATAACAGCCGTTTATTCCACGAATCACGCAGGTCGATTTAGTCAGCCTTTGCGCGCGTTGGTCCGGCTGGCACGGGGCAGTCTGGTGTTAATCATGGACCGAACGCTTGCGCCGCTGGTCACTTCCCGGACCCAGCCACGGCGCTGCTGGAGCAGCCTCCGCGAACGACGATTCCTACCAGGGGACCAGGTCGACCTCGGTGCGAAGAATCTCCCGCTTCCAGCCGGGCTCGTGAATCGGCCAGGCCTGGACGCGCGCGGCCCCGGACCGCGCGGCAACCGAGCGGCCCTGCCGGTGCGCGTCGCGCCGGCACGACTTCTCCGTGTCGGTGAGCGGTGGAACGCAACCGGGAACGTTGCTGCGCCGGAAGTAGAGCTGCCCATCATCGACGATCGTGACGATCACCGGCGGCGGCAGATCGAGCATCCGCCGGGCGAGCAACTCGTGGCTGGCCGTCGAATACCGGGACTTCAATCGAGTCAGCTCCCAATCGAGCTCCAGCGCGTCTTCCCGGTACCAGGCGGTCGGCACCAGCAGCCGGCCCGCCAGTTGGTTGGCCACCGCCTCGCGCGATCCCGCGCGGGTCTCCGCCGGCTCGATATTCAGAAGGTGATAGACGCGGTGCGCCAGGTGTTCGCCGATCTCGTGGGCCAAGGCCCAATGGCGCCGCTCGGGCCGGGGATCGGGGCGCAAGAGGATCGTCGGCCGCGGCCGGCGGCCCTTCACCCGGAGCCGAACGTAGCGGCCGCGGCTCGACTGGTGAACATCTTCAGCGACCGTGATTCCAAGGGTCCGGGCGACGGCGAAGGCGTCGACCGGCGGGCGATCCATCTTGGCCGCGGCGAGCACCTCGCCGGCCACCGCGTCGAGGACCGCCGCGTACTGTTCAGCAGGGACGTGGATCAGCATGGCCTGTGGCAAGGAAAAGAGGCATAGATGTATACTAATGTACAGTATAGCGGACGCGTTGCCTTTTGCAAGCCGGTTGTCGCCCACTTACCCCTCTCGGCGCTGTCGGATAGGATGAACTAGGTTGGCTGGCCGCTGAAGGCTTCGCGGCACCGATGGGTGCCCACGTTCGGACCATTTTGTGCGGATGGATTCCGCACGGACCCCCTAGCCCCCCCTGTGGTGGGACCTGTCTTGAGCGACGCAATCAATTCGATTAACAAAGGCTCCTACGCACTGATCACGTTGGGCTGTCCGAAGAACCTCGTCGACAGCGAACGGATGCTGGGTCTTCTGCGGCTGGAGGGCTATCGAATGGTGCCCGAGCCCGAGGGAGCCGACTTCGTGGTCGTCAATACCTGCGGCTTTCTGGCCGCCGCTCGCGACGAGTCGCTCTCGGTGATTCGCGAGATGGAGCAGTTGAAGCAGGGGGGGCGGCTGCGGGGAATCATCGTGGCCGGCTGCCTCGCGGAGAAACAGAAAGACAGCTTGCTGGCGGAATGTCCCGGGATCGACCAGCTCGTGGGCGTGTTCGGTCGCGACGAGATCACCCGTGCGGCCGATCGGCTGATTGGGGGGCTCGCGGAGCAGCGGACGGTCTTCCGCCCGGCCAGCAGCGTCCCCCTATCGGATGGCGACCGTCTGCGGATCACGCCGAGACATCTTGCGTACTTGAAAATCGCCGAAGGTTGCGACCGGCTGTGCACGTTCTGCACGATTCCCTCGATTCGGGGCAGGCATGTGAGCAAGCCAATCGACCGGATCGTCGCCGAGGCGGAGCAGCTCGTGGCCGATGGCGCGCGGGAATTGAACCTCGTTGCGCAGGACTTGACCTACTACGGGCTGGACGACGGCGGTCGGCCGCGGCTTTCGGAATTGCTGGGCCGATTGGAGGAGATTGAGGGCCTCGACTGGATTCGCCTGCTCTACCTCTACCCGATGCACGTGACCGACGAGCTGATCGAGCGGATTGCGGCCAGCCGCAAGGTCCTCCGCTACCTGGATATTCCCCTCCAGCACATCAACGACCAGGTGCTCCGGCGGATGAACCGGCGAGTCGGCCGCGCGGAGACCGAGGCCCTGCTCGGCCGCCTCCGCGAGCGGATCGAGGGGCTCGTATTGCGGACGACGCTGATCGCCGGTTTCCCCGGCGAAACGAAGAAGCAGTTCGAGGAATTGGTCGAATTCGTTCGCCGGCAGCGGTTCGAGCGGCTCGGCGCGTTCGAGTTCAGCAAGGAGCCCGGCACGCCGGCGGAAAGGCTCGACGGGCAGCTTCCCCCGGCGGTGATCCGCTCGCGGCGCAACCGGTTGCTCGAAGTCCAGCAGGAGATTGCTTTCGCCTGGAACCAGGCCCAGGTGGGCCGGCAGATCGACGTGCTGATCGACTGTGATATTCCGGGCGAAGAAAACGCCTTCCGGGGGAGGAGCTACGCGCACGCCCCCGAAATCGACGGAGTCATTTATGTAACGGGAGAAAACCTCAGGCCCGGCCAGTTCGTCCGCTGCGAGATCGTCGCGGCCAAGGACTACGACCTGATCGCCGCCGCGATGTAACCTGTAACCTGCAACCTGAACACCGGCAAAACCATGGATCCTCAACCGGCTAAACCTCGCCTGACGCGGATTTTCACCGTGCCGAATCAGTTGACGAGCCTGCGGCTGATCCTGTCGTTGGTGCTGTTCTGCTTCATTCCGCTGGGGTTCTACTGGACCTCGCTGGTGTTGTTCGTGTTGGCTGCCGGAACCGACTGGCTCGACGGCTGGTACGCCCGCCGCTATCACCAGGTCACGGTCCTGGGACGGATTATGGACCCCTTCGCCGATAAGATCGTGATCTGCGGCACATTCATCTTCCTCGTGGCGGAGCCGGCCTTGTCGACCGAGTGGTATGGCCTGCACGCCTGGATGGCCGTGGTGATCGTCGGGCGGGAGATGCTCGTGACGGTCCTGCGGAGCTTCATCGAGCAGAGCGGGGGCGATTTCTCGGCCAAGATGGCCGGCAAGGTGAAGATGGCCCTCCAGTGCGTGGCGGCCGGGGCGGCCCTGGTGCTTCTGGCGGTGGGAGCCGGCGCTCCGGTTTGGATCCGCGCGGTCTTCTTGATCTCGCTCTGGGCCGCCGTGCTGAGCACGGTGCAGTCTGGGGTGGGCTACGTGATCGCCGCGGTAAGAATGGCCCAAAACCCCGGGGCCGAATGATCGAATGGATCAGTCATTGGCCGAAATCATCGGACCGTTCGCCGGCCTGGCCGCACTGGCGGCGTTCTTCGGAGGAATCGCCGTCTGGGGGGTCGCGCTGCGGAGGAAATCGCGGGGCATCGCCGCCGTGGCCTTCGAGCCGCGCCGGCCGGCGCCGTGGAGCGGCGTGGACGTGCTCGCGCTGCTGGCGGCCTATTTTCTCATCGCCTCGCTCGCCCTCTTCTCGGCGGAAAGGCTGCTCGGTTGGGACTTCAACCCCAACCGCATCGAGGCCGGCGAGGCGCCGCATGTTGAGAGCCCCGAGAGCGCGGCGGCCGGCCATGAACCGATCGAGCTGGATCGAGCCCATCCGATCGTCGTCCTGCTCGCCAAGCGACCGGGGATCGGCACGTTTCTCTTATGCCTGGCGACCGTCGTCGTGATGGCGCCGATTGCCGAGGAGTTCTTCTTTCGGCTCGTGCTGCAAGGGTGGTTCGAACGGATCGACCTCCGCTTTCGGCGGCTGTTCCGCTATTCCGGGCG
This sequence comes from Planctomycetota bacterium, assembly GCA_023621895.1. Classification (GTDB taxonomy): domain Bacteria; phylum Planctomycetota; class Planctomycetia; order Pirellulales; family Thermoguttaceae; genus JAAYCB01. The sequence continues at coordinate 542 of JAMOAF010000688.1, read as the reverse complement.
CCTGGTGGGAACGGGGCCGGTCCTCGTTTCGTCGCTGCTCTTCGCGGTTCTCCATGCGCGCGACGTCGAGGCCCCGCCCGAGGCCGATTATCTTATGCGGATGCTTTTCATCGACATGGTCGTCAAGGGCGTGCTGCTCGTTTTCGGCGTTTTTTATCTGCGGCGCGTCCGCGGGGCCACGCTCGAGGACCTCGGCCTGAAGCTCGACAAGCTGCCGCACGACGCCGGCCTGGCCCTGGCGAGCTTCGCGGCATTGTTCGTGCCGATCTACGCGATTCAGTGGGGCTTGAACGCGTTGCTGCCCGACTCGGTTACCGATCCGGCGCCGCTGTTCCTGTTTGCCCTGGGGTTGGGTTATCTCTATTTCCGGACCCACCGGATCGTTCCGGCGATTCTGCTGCACATGATTTTCAACGCCGCCGCGCTGGTGGTCTTCTTCGCGACGGTCGCTCCGAAGTAGCGCGGGGGGCCGGTGGCGAATCATGAAGAAGGAAAAAGGAAAGCAGCCACGGATGGAACACGGATGGATCACGGAAGCAGGT
>JAMOAF010000392.1 GCA_023621895.1 Planctomycetota bacterium | reverse complement strand
AACCTCGAACCTTGGATTTTTCTGGTTCCCAAGCTCCAGCTTGGGAACAAGACCGACCTTGGTCCTTGAACCTTTTCTGGTTCCCAAGCTCCAGCTTGGGAACGAGAGCGTCCTTGAACCTGGAACCGTGAACCTTGGATTTTGCACCAAGCCCTGTTTTCGGCCGAATATCCACCGTAAGCACTTGCAGCGATTCACTTTGCCGTCTAAGATGAACTTACGGATTGCTCTCGCGACGATGGCTGGCCGCCGCGACGCCCCATTTTGCCCGGTACCCGCGAAAAGCGTCATGCAAGCGACATTGGTTGTTGTCAGTGGCAAGACGGACAAGCGACGGTTGAGCATCACGCTTCCCATAATCCTTGGACGCAGCCACCAGGCCGACTTGACGATCGCCCACTCGCTGATCAGCCGTAAGCATTGCGCTCTTCTCAACCGCGAGGGGGTGGTCATACTTCGCGATCTCGGTTCCCTGAACGGGACCTTTGTGCGCGGCGAGAAGGTCACCGGGGATGTTCGTCTTTTGCCCAACGACGAGTTCTCGATTGGCCCGGTCACCTTCCAAATCCAGTACGGTTCTCCGCAGGCACGTGCGTCGGCGCCGACGGCCTCCGGCCTTCCGGGGACCGTTGTCGCCGGGCAGGCGCCGCCCGAGGCGGCGGACGATTCGTCCGGCACGTCGTCGTCCCGCGTGCGGCTCGTCGACCGGGGCCGATTTCCCCTCCCATGTTCCCCGAGCAGTTCGCCTGCCGGCGCCCCCGCCGGATCGCCCATCGAACTGAACGAAACCTTGGCGGGCTCGGCGCCCAAGCCGGCGCTCGGCAAACCGGAACCGGCCGTCTCCGAACGGGAAACCGTGCCATTTTCGATTGCCCCGGAAGATGGCCAGTTGCCCGATTTTTCTCAATGGTGCCTGGCCGAAGACGTCGCCGGCGCCGAGCCGCGCAACGAGCCGGCCGAAGCGCCCCCGATTCAGGTTACGCCGCCCCTGCCGGGCGGCCCCCCCTCTGAACCGAAGGCGATGCCCGGAAAGGCCCCCAAGAGGCCGGCAACGGACGATTCCGATTAGCGTGGCGACGGTCATTGGCAGGCGGCCGAGGCGGGATCTTCGATCACCTCGACCACTTGAAAGGCTTTGTGGCCCTTCAAAGAGCCGGCCATCGCGCGGAACTTGGGCACATCCTCGACCGTCACGAGCATCGGGCTGCGGATGTCCTTCTGGGTGGTGATGATGTCGCCGACCTGAAGAGCGATCAGCTCCTTGGTCGAGATCGACGTTCTGGCAAGCCGGACCTTGATCTCCAGCGGCGAGCTCCGCAAGACGCGGCCGATCTGCTGGACCGACTCTTCCGACACCTTCCGCTTGCCGTAAGCCACCCAACTATTGGCCGACAGTTTGCCGCTGATGCCCTCAATCGCATTGTAGGGAATGCAGAGGTTGAGCATCCCGCGAGTCTCGCCCAGGGCAATCTCGAAGCTGACCAGAACGACAACTTCGTTCGGCGGAACGATCTGGGCCAACTGCGGGTTGCTCTCCACCCGCACGACTTCGAGGGCCAATTCGATCACGTTCCTCCACGCCTGGACCAGCTCGGCCAGGAACAGGTCGGTGATCCGCCTGACGAGCAACCGCTCGATCTGCGTCAGCGGTCGCCTGGCCTGGGGGCTCGGCTCCCGGCCGCCGCCGAGCAACCGGTCGATGATCGGATAAAGGATCGAGGGGTTGATTTCGAGGATCAGGTGCCCGTCGAGCGGCTCGGCGCTGAGCAGGTTGAAACAGGTTGGGTTCTCCAGACTGAAGACGAACTCGCCGTAAGTCAACTGGTCGACGCTGGTCAGCTTGACTTCGACCACGCTGCGGAGCATGGCCGACAGTCCGGCGGAGAAATTGCGGCTAAAGCCCTCGTGGAGGGTTTGCAGCGCCCGCATCTGCTCCTTGCCGACCCGTTCGGGCCGCTTGAAGTCGTAGGGGGTGATCTTCTGGCGGACTCTCTTGGAAGCCTCGGCCGGCCTGGCCGCCGGGCGCGCCGCGGGCATCGGCCCCGGCGCCGCCTCTCCGCCGCCGGCCATTGCCGAGAGCAGGCTCTCCACCTCCGCCTGGCTGAGCACGTCTCCGCCCATTGCATTCCATCCTTGGCCGCGGCGCTACTGGCGAACCTGCCCGCTGCCGTATACCACGTACTTGTAACTGGTCAGTTCATTGATTCCGCAGGGGCCGCGGGCGTGGAACTTATCCGTACTGATGCCGATTTCGGCGCCCAGGCCGAACTCGCCGCCGTCGTTGAATCGCGTGCTGGCGTTGACCATCACGGCCGAACTGTCGACCCGCGCCGTAAACTCCCTGGCTGCGGAAAGGTCGTTGGTCACAATCGCCTCGGTGTGCTGCGAACCGTAGTGGTTGATGTGCTTGATGGCCGCGTCGAGCGACTCGACGACCCTGACCGAGATGACCGGCCCGAGATACTCTTCCGCGTAGTCCTGTTCGGTTGCGGGTTTGGCTTCCGGAAGGAGCTTGCAGGTTTGGGCATCGCCACGAATCTCGACCCCCTTTTCGAGCAGTGCGCGGCCGACCCGCGGCAGGAGCGATTCGGCCACGGCCGCGTGGACCAGGAGCGACTCGGCGGCGTTGCAGACGCCCATCCGTTGGCACTTGGCGTTGACCGTCAGCCGCACGGCCATTTCCGGGTCGGCCGTCTTGTCCAAGTAGACGTGGCAATTGCCGGCGTAGTGCTTGATCACGGGCATTTTGGCTTCCGCTGCCACGCGGCGAATCAGGCCCTCGCCGCCGCGTGGAATGGCCACGTTAATGTACTCGGGCAGGCTGAGAAAATGCCCGACGGCCGCACGATCGATCGTCGAGACCAACTGCACGGCCCCCTCGGGGATTCCGGCGTCGGCGGCCGCCTCGTCGAGAACGGCGACAATCGCCGCGCTGGAGTGGGCCGCCTCCTTGCCGCCGCGGAGGATCACCGCGTTGCCGCTCTTGACACACAGCGCGGCCGCATCGGCCGTCACGTTGGGCCGCGACTCGTAAATGAAGAAGACGACCCCCAGGGGGACCTGCACCTTCTGCACTTCCAGGCCATTGGGCCGGATCGAGGACTCGAGAATCCGTCCGACCGGGTCCGGCAACGCGGCCACCTCTTCCAGCGCCGCGGCAATCGAAGCAACCCGCTCGGGCGTGAGGCGGAGCCGATCCACCTGGGCCTCGGTCAGCCCGTAGCCCGGCGCGGCGGCCAGGTCGAGCCGATTTGCCTCGGCCAGCGCCACCGACCGCTCGTGCAGCAGCCGCGCGCTGCGATGGAGCCAGTCGTTCTTCTGCTGGCCGGTGACCAGGGCAAGCTCCGCCGCCGCCTGGTGCGCCTTCCGCGCCACCTCAAGGCAATACTGCTTCAGAGAGTCCTCTCCGTTGTTCGACATCGCTCGTCCCACTTTTTCAAACGCCGCTTCTGTCAATATCTGTCCATGCAGGCACTACTTGCCATACTATGCCATTCTACGTGACCTTGCGCGAAGGCGGGAGCGCGGGCCCAGACGACGTCGGCAGCGGCCCGGAGTATCCCGAAGCCGATCAACGGCGTCAACGGCGATTCGGTGATTCGACCCCGCAGTCACCCACGCAAAAAAAGGCCGATCAGCCGATTTGTACCCAGGCTGCCGATTGCACCGTTGTATTTCACGGACTACGCCGTGTTATATCACGGGAGACTATTCCATATCACAGATTCGATGGCCTGACAGGTCCCTCTCAAAAGTGTCATCGAGGCTCTTCCAAGGTTCACGACAATTTCCCGCAAGGCGAATCGTTACCGGAAGATTCGTTCGGCGGAATTGCTTGAGATGTCCCTAAGATTATGCCAGGAAATCGTTTAGAACATGGCGCCGAATGGTGCGGCAGCACGACCACCCCCGTCCCGTGGCGAGGAATTGTCCGTCGCCAGCGGCCGTGAGCAGCCCGTGCGGGGCTCGTTTGGCACGGTCATTGCTATTGCTTGGATTGATCAAGCTGGAGATACTCTGGGCTCATGTCCAGGTCTGCGGCGCGTTGGAATGACCCCGCTCTGTTGGGAGAACGTACGATGCCGACTCAGATTTTCGCCTTGCGTTTAGAGCCTTGGCGCCTGGTTGCGGCGGAGGTGACGGACGAGGCCGCCGCGACCCTGTTGGATGCGGGCGAACAAGTTCTGCTCGGCACGTTTGAGGAATTAGGCAGTCTCGCTCTCCGGCTTGCGCGGCCCTTGGTGTTCATCGCGCGAGCGTCGGCCAGTGGCGCGGC
>JAMOAF010000524.1 GCA_023621895.1 Planctomycetota bacterium | reverse complement strand
GACGGCGTTTGTCGCTTGGTTTCGCCAACTCTTCTCGGTCGTGTAGCGGTCAAACGCCGATCATCCGCAAGCCGTCCCCAACCGGATCTCGCAGACATCGCTCTCGACCTTTTCCACTTCCACCGCCACCTCGAGAAAGCGGCGAATCGTCTCCACGTTAGTCGTCGCGTGGGGCGTCGGACCGATCGCGCGGTAGCGGCCGCCGCCGGCGAGCGCCAAGGGCAAGAGGAGCTGATCGGCCAGGTGCTCGCCGACCGGCGCGCCAGCGGCAAGATAGCGAGCAGCCTCGCCCGCAACCCCGGCGGCGACCTCTTCCGCCGGCACGCCCCGCCGGCCAAAACCGGTGAACACCTCGGTGACCTCCGGCCGCTCGATCTCGATCATCACGGCATTGCCGGGGCCCGCGCTGCCGACCACGTGGGCTGACGTCTCATGCCTGGCCAGCGAGAGCTTCCGGCGGATCGTCTCCAGCTCGCGCTCGGCGATATGCACCGGCAGCCGCGAGACGATGGCCGTTGCCTGGCGGCGAAGGACGGGTCCGGCGTCGACCAGTTCGATCGGACTGAGCTTGCTCGCCGGCTGGATGGCAAAGGCCACCTCGCCGCCGCCCGCCGGATAGAAGCCGTGCCGAAGGAGCGTTGCCTGGACCCGCGGGCCGATCCGCGCCAGCAGCGGCAAGAAGGCCTTCGCCAGGAAATCGAAGGGCGGGGCGTGCATGTTGTGCGTCCCGCCGCGGAGAGTCAATTGCGACGCGCCGCCGGCGATCATCAGGGGCGGCAGAATCGTTTGCAGCACGAGCGAGGCGCTGCCCGCCGTGCCAATGTCGAACGAGTACTGGCCGGCCTGGACCGCGCCGGGGCGGAAGGTCAGGGTCCGCGAACCGAGCTCCGCCCCCTCGGTCTCCGCCCCGCAGACTTTCGCCGCGGCCTTCACCGCCGTCAGATGCTGGCGCATCAGGCCCGGCCTGGCGCGCTGGGCGCGAATCTGCTGGATTTGCAGCGGCCGGCCGGTGATCATCGATAGGGCCAGCGAAGTGCGAAGAATCTGGCCTCCGCCTTCGCCCCGGGAACCGTCGATCTGGAGCATGGCGCGGCTCAAGTCTTCTGGCTGTGCTGGTAGATCGCTTCGAGCAACGCTTGGACGTCCTTGTATTTCTTCTTCGCTTCGAGGGCTTTATCAAGCAGCCGGCGGGCATCGCTTTCCGAGTGCCCGAGCGTGAGCAAGACTTCAAACGTTTCGGAAATCACGTCGGGCTCGACGCCGGCCGCCCCCGCCTCGTCGCGGACAGCCATCAAGGCGAACTTGGGCACCTTGCGCCGGAGCTTGGCGATGATCCGGTCGGCGGTGGCCGGCCCCACGCCCGGCAGGGCCGAGAGCGACCTGGCGTCGCTCTCCTCGATCGCCGCGGCGACCTCGCGGACCGGGCGGATCATCGCTCGCAGGGCCTTCTTCGCCCCAACTCCGTCGACCGAACAGAACAGCTCGAAGAACTCCCGCTCGACCTCGGTCAGAAATCCTACCAGCCGCGGGGTCATCCGACCCTGCATCGGGTTCCCTTCCAGGTACTGGATCGTGTGCAGACTCACCGGGCGGTTCAGCTCCTGCTGGAGCTGGCGGCGGGTGAATTCCGGAATCAACACTTCGTACTCGAAGGCGTCCAATTGCAGCGTTGCCCGGTCGTCTTGCAACCGGACCAGTTTTCCAGTGATCTTCGTAATCAAGGTGGCATCCTGAAAGCGGGGCTTGGCGTCAGAACCTGTTAAGATAATGGTGGCAGATGGCAATCGCCAGTGCATCGGCCACGTCGGGCGGCTCGGGCAGCGCCAACAGGCCCAATTCTCGCTGGATCGCGCGCTGTACCTGGCCTTTCGAGGCACGGCCGGAACCGGTGAGGATGCTTTTGACCTGCGTGGCCGAGTAATGGTGGACCTCGAGTCCCGCCTGGGCGGCCGCCAGGCAAATCACGCCGCGGGCGTGGCCCATGAGGATCGCCGTCCGCGGCCGCTTGTAATGGGAATAGAGCTCTTCAATCGCCATCACTCCCGGCTGAAACGCCGCGATCACCTCGGCAATACCCTTGTGGATGTTGCAGAGGCGCTGCGTCAGGCTGCCGCGGGCCGCCCCGCGCACCACGCCCGCCTCGCAAAGCTGGAGGCGTTTTCCGCGCGCCTCCAGGACGCCGTAGCCCGTGATGTTCAACCCCGGATCGACTCCGAGAATGCGTCCTTGCTGGTCCGCCATGCGCAGCCCGGTGAATTCAAGGGATATGTTGCCCGCGACATCGCGCCCCGACGATTCGCTGTCCGGCCGAGCGCCGCCGGGGGAGCTGTCCCGGACTTCGATGCCTTCTCCGCGGCGCGCCGGCCACGGCGCGCTTGGGCGAACCGGCTCATCCGATCGTCCAGTCGGTTCCGCCGGGCCGATCTTCGAGCGTCACGCCGATCTCGGCCAGCGACTTGCGGATCCGGTCGGCCGTGGCGAAATCCTTGGCCTTGCGCGCCTCGGCGCGAATCTCGATCAACAGCTCCATCAGCCGGGCGGCCAACTCGTCGCCGGCCGACGATTTCTCCTCCGGTGGATTCCGGAACATGCCCAGGGTGCCGGCCAGTTCGCCGAGCGTCGCGGCGCCTTGGCGCAACGAGGCCAACCTAGCTTTATCCCGCCTGCCGGGCTCCTCCAGCTTTTCGTCGTCGACAAACTTGTTCAATCGCCGCACCAGGTCGAACAGTACGCCGGCGGCGCCGCCCGTGTTGAAATCGTCGTCCATCGCCTCCAGAAACCGGTCGCGAAGCTCGGCCACGTCTTTGAGAAGCCGATCTTCGCCGGGCTGGAAGTCTCCGTCGCTCCGCCGCCGCGGCGGGTCGAGCCGGTAGAAGCTTTCGCCGCTGACGCGCTCGAAGCGTTTGAAGAACCGGTAGAAGGTCTCCAGCCCGACGCCGACCTGGCGGATTCTCTCCTCGCTGAAATCGATGGGCCGGCGATAGTGGGTGGAAAGGAGGAAGAAGCGGATCGTCTCGGGCGCGAACTGCTCGAGCATTTCGCTGAACGGGCTGGCGCCTTTCGACTTGCTGATCTTGCCGGCCTCCTGCGCGACGTTGTCGCCCTCGGCCGCGCGCGTGTTGCGCCCGCCAAGTTTGCCGATCTCGCTCGAGTCCTGCATCAAGCCGTTGTGCATCCAGTACCTGGCCATCGGTTTGCCGTGGCGGCACTCGCTCTGGGCGATTTCGTTTTCGTGGTGCGGGAAGATCAGGTCGAGGCCGCCGCCGTGGATGTCGAACGTCTCGCCGAGCAGCTTGCCGCTCATCACCGAGCACTCGATGTGCCAGCCCGGCCGGCCCGGCCCCCAGGGGCTCTCCCAGGAGGGTTCGCCGGGCTTGGCGGTCTTCCAGAGGGCAAAATCCGCCTGGGAACGCTTGCGTTCGGCCGTGTCTCCGCCTTCTCCCTGCATCGATTCGAGCGTGCGGTGGCTGAGCTTGCCATAGTCGGGCGCCTTGGCCACGTCGAAGTAGACGTCGCCCTCCGACACGTAGGCGAAGCCCTTGTCAATCAGGTCCTGCGTGAACGCGATGATCCCCGTCATGTTCTCCGTCGCCTTGGGAAACTCGTCGATCGTGTCGATCCCCATCGCGCGCAAGTTGGCCATGTAATCGCGGGTCATTTCCTCCGCCAACCGGTCCATCGAGATTCCCCGCTTCTTCGACTCGACGATCAGCTTGTCATCGACGTCGGTGATGTTGATGATCAGCCGGACTTCGTAGCCGTTATAGCCGAGATAGCGCTTGATCGTATCGAAGATCACCGGCCCGACCATATGCCCGATATGGCTCGGTTTGTAGACCGTCGGGCCGCAAAGGTAGATGCCGACCTTGCCTTTGTGGACCGGCTCGAACGGTTCCTTGGTTTTTGAAAGCGTGTTATAGACGCGGATCATGGGAAAAACCTCGAACGGTCTGGTTGTGCAGTTGTCCGCCGCCGGGCGTCAGCAAAACGGCCTATCGCGAAGCCAGCAGCACCACGGCTTGGGCCTCAATCGACTCCTGGTGGCCGACCTGGCCGACCCCCTCGCCCGTCTTGGCCTTGAGGCCGACCTGGTCCGGGCTGAGGCCAAGAATCTCCGCCAAGCGGGTGCGGATCGCCACCTTGTAACCGGAGAGCCTCGGCCGCTCGGCAAACACGATGCAGTCGACGTTGACCACCGACCAGCCCAAATCAACGATTCTTTGAAGGACGAGGGAGAGCATTTCGGCCGAATCGCGGTCGAGGTTGGCCGGGTCGGT
>JAMOAF010000596.1 GCA_023621895.1 Planctomycetota bacterium | reverse complement strand
TCGGCCCCTGTGCCGACGATCAACGTTTTCCTGGTTCCCAAGCTCCAGCTTGGGAACCGTCCTATCCCAGACAATGGTTTTCTTCATTCCAGGTGCCGCTTGACAATATGCGGGCTTCAAGCGAGCGTTCCCAAGCTGGAGCTTGGGAACCAGGAGAGGTTGTCGGTGCGCCTGCCCGCGGTTCGCCGGGAGAATTCACCATGACACAAAAACGACACAAGTTGGAAATGAACCTGGTTGGCGGTCCTCACCGGCTGACGGCGTCGCGACGGCGTTTCCTAAGCGCTGTCGCCGCCTTCACGATCGTACCCCGTTACGTCCTGGGGCAGGGGCAAACGCCGCCGAGCGAGAAGCTGAACATCGCCGGCATCGGCATCGGGGGCCAGGGCGGCGAGGACCTCAAGCAGTTTCCCAACGAGAATATCGTCGCCCTCTGCGACGTGGACTGGGCGCACGCGGCCCACACGTTTGACCGGTATCCGCGCGCCGTGCGTTACAAGGACTACCGCGAGATGTTCGACAAGCAGCGCGGCATCGACGCGGTGGTTGTCGGCACGCCGGACCACTTGCACGCTCCGGTGTCGATGATGGCGATCAACCACGGCAAGCACGTCTACTGTGAAAAGCCTGTGACGCTGCATTGGTACGACGGCGGCATGACTCCGCCGAGGCCCGAGGAACTGGAAAACAGCCGCGAACTAAATCGCGAGGACGGCATTCTGTTTGTTGGCGACAAGGGCAAAATGCTCGTCGAAGGCTGGGGCGGCAATAGCCCGCGGCTGATACCGGAGCAGCGCATGAAAGACTACCGGCTTCCACCGAAGACGCTGCCGCGTTCCATCGGCCATTACCAGGAATGGGTCCAAGCCTGCAAGACGGGCACGCCCACGCGATCGAACTTCGAGTTTGCGGGCCCTCTGACCGAGGCCGTCCTGTTGGGAACCGTCTGCGTTCGTGTCGGCGGCCAGAAACTCGACTGGGACAGCGCCAAACTCAAAGTGACAAATTGTCCCCAGGCCAACGACTTGCTGCACTACGAGTACCGTAAAGGTTGGAGTTTGTGAAAGACCATGGCGAGCCAAAACGAATATAGTCACCGCGGTGTCCATGCACACCTCGTTATACCCCTCGCTTCACTCTGGCTGCTGTTTGCCGCGCCGGCCCTCTGGGGCGCCGAGGCGATTGACCTGGCGGTGCCGCTGCCGCCGGGCGAGACGCTGCTGGCCGACGTCGGGATATATCGCGTCTTCTGGCAGTCGTATGGCGCAGAGCCCGTCGCCATGCCGGTTTCGTGGTCCGGGCATTTCGAACCGCGAGCGGGCATTTCGTATCAGAGCTGGGGCCGAGTCCTGGAGCGGCGAGCGCTGCTCATGCACTCGCCGTGGCACGTGCCGCCGGGCAAGACTTGGGTGGACTATGAACTCGCGCTGCCGCCCGAGGGGCCGATCCGGCTGAAATTCGGCATCGCGATGGGACCGGACGTCGCGCAGCCCGACCGCAGCGACGGCGTGACCTTCTCGTGTTACCTGACCGCAGACGGCCGCGAGCGGGAATTGATGCGGACTCATCATGCGGAGGCTCGCTGGCTGGACTTCGATTTCGACCTGGCGCCCTATGCGGCGAAGACGGTCGTGGTCCGATTGCAGGTCGAGCCCGGGCCGAAGAACAACGCGTCGTTCGACTATTCGTTCTTTGGAAACGCCCGGATCACGGTCGGCGAGGGGGGATCGCAGCGATCGGAAACGCTGCGCCGGCTGACAACGACCCGGGCTTACCGGGCCGCAGCGCAGGGTGACCTGACAAAGCTCGCCAACCGCGCCGATCAGGGCGTTCTGCCCGGCAATCTCCTGGCCTGCACCAATCGTCTGGAGCAGCAAGGGGCCGTCTGGCGGTTCACCTACGAGGGGGACGATTGCCGCGTGGTCTACGATTGGACGCCCGCAACCGGCACGCTCGACGACTTCCGCGTTCGCGTTGATGACGCCGGGCCGATTGCGCCGGCCTATGGCGGCGGCTTGACGGCCGCGGTCAAGCAGGCTGAGAAGATCGAAGACGTCCCGCTGCGCGGCGGTCGGGCAGTCGAGGTCAAACGCGAGGATCAGCAGCTCCACGTGCTCTGGGAGTACAAAGTTGGAGGGCGCGCTGTGCGCGTCGCCTGGGCTTACCGGACTACGGGCAAGGCTCTGGCTGTCTCCGTGCGCTGCGAGGAACCGCTGGTGAGCCGGTTCTCGCTGGGCGACGTGGGGCTAGCGCCGCTGCGGAGGACGTTTCCGGTGCCCTACTTCGCCGGCCACGTGGCGTACCTGCCGGCGCAGAACCTGTTCGTCGGCCGCTGCCTGGACTGGACCGCGTCGCACGCCTCGCGCTCTCCGGAGGGCGTGGCCGACTACGACCTGAAGACCGATGGCACGCGGAATCCCCTGGTGGAGACTGGCTATTTCGCCGTGTCGCCGGAGGTGGGCGAGGTGCTGCCGAACATTCCGCACCCCGCTTCGTCCTACCTGGCGCTGCTCGGCCCGCGAATCATGCTCGACATCTGGGGCCATCACCGGGGCACGTATCAGGGCGACGCGGAGAACCTGTTGGCATTGAAAGACCATGGGGTCGACCACCTGGCGATCATCTCGCACGTCTGGCAGCGGTATGGATACGACGTGAAGCTTCCCGATCACCTGCCGGCCGATCCGGCGTATGGCGGCGACGAGGGCATGACCGCCTTCGGCAAGGCGGCCAACGAGTGCGACTACGTCTGGTCGCTGCACGAAAACTACATCGACCTCTACCCGGACGCGCCTTCGTACGACCCCGCGGCGCGCGTGCTGAGAGCCGACGGGACGCCGTCGCCGGCCTGGTACAACCCGGGCACGAAGGTGCAGAGCTTCGGCCTGAAGTGCAACCGGGCGCTCGGCTATGCCAGGCAGAATTCGCCCGAGATTCACCGGCGGTTCAAGACCACGGCGGGCTACCTCGACGTGCATACCTGTGTGCCGCCGTGGCACCAGTTGGACCACGAGGCAGATCAGCCGCTGGCCGCGATGGCGCTGGCGAAGGTGAAGTGCGACACCGAGTTGTTCCAGTTCATGCGCGACACGCACGGCGGCCCGCTGTTCGGCGAGGGGGCCAACCACTTCTATTGGGCCGGCCAGTGCGACGGAGTCGAAGCCCAGGTCCGCGGCGGCGAGGACCACGCGCCGCTGGTCGACTTCGACCTGCTCAAGATCCATCCGCAGATGGTCAACCACGGCATGGGCTACTACGAACGCTGGTTCCGCCGCGGCTACGACCATCGCTGGGGATACGACACCGGCAGCATGGAGCAGATCGACAAGTACCGAGCCCAGGAGCTCTCTTACGGCCATGCCGGCTTTATCGGCGCGGCCCAGGTCGACAATCTCCCCTGGGTCATACGCGAGCATCACCTGATGCACCCGGTGCAGCGGCTGTACGGCACGGCCCGGCCGGCGGAAATCCGCTATGAAATCGATGGCCAGCTCGTGACGGCCAGCGCCGCGCTGGTCGTGGGAGACACTTCGCGGCAGCGCGTCTATTATGAAAGTGGGCTGCGGCTGTGGGCCAACTGGCGGGCCGAGCCGTGGCACGTCGAAGGCCGCCTGCTGCCGCAATGGGGCTTTCTCGCCCTCGGGCCGGAGACCGAAGTCAGCACCACCCTTCGCGACGGCAAGTGGGCCGACTATGCCGCGTGCCCGGAATATGTCTTCGCCGACGCCCGCACGTACTTCCCCATGCCGTATCGAAAATCGCGGAAAGACATCCAGCCACGGCTCCGCGAGTGCAAGTACGTTGGCGGGAACCGAGTCCGGGTGACGTACGAATGGGTTGTGAACGACATTCTGGATCAGGACTATCACTGTTTCGTCCACGGCGTCCACGCGGAGAGCGACAACCAGGAAGGCATCGACTTCCAGCAGGATCACGCCCTGCCGAAGCCGACCGGTCAGTGGCGAAAGGGAGAGACGATTGTCGATGGGCCCTACGAGCTCTCGGTTCCCGCCGAACATGATGCCTACGACCTGGTCATGGGGCTCTACCGCGGCGAGCGCGTGAGGTTGAAGGGTGTTCAAAGCGGCGGCGACCGGATCCTGGTCGCGCGATTGAAGCTCCAGCGGCAGAACGGCAAGATTACGGGCATCACGGCGGAGAAAGTCACTGCCAAGAACCAGCCGAAGACCGATGCGGAAGCCGATTTCACCGCCCACCTGAACGCGGCGGGGACGTGGATCGATTTCGGCAAAGTCGCCACGGACGGCTCGGTGAAGATCG
>JAMOAF010000973.1 GCA_023621895.1 Planctomycetota bacterium | reverse complement strand
GTTGTCTGCGGGCTTTCCGCAGGGCAACCCTGATTGGGTAGCCGAGCGCGCGCCGCGATGTTCAACGCCTTCGGTAGAGGGTCGGCTGTACCGGCCGCGCAGTCCAAGGGTGCGCTGCGCGGCCCTTATGGCTTCGTCGTTCAGCGGCTTTGCCGTGGCAAGCGGGGGAGCGGCTGTATACGCGGAGACCGCTGCGTGGAGATCTCGCTTGGCGATGAAACGCCTTCGGCGTAATTTGGCTCTTGGCGCCCCACTGAAGAGACTCACGTGCTCTGACGGCTGACGGCTGACGGCTGCCACATCACTCGGCCACCTGGTGGCTTGATTCCCCGAGGCCGAGGCGCTTCATTTTTTTATAGAGCGTAGTGCGGTTGATGCCGAGGGCGTCGGCGGTCTCGTGGCGATTCCAGTTATGGATTTCCAGCGCCTCGCGAATGATCTGGCGTTCGGGGCCTTCGAGGGCCTCGCGGAGCGTTCGCGTTCCGATCGGTTCGACGCGGATTGGGCTATTCTGACTGAGGGCTGGGGGCAGGTCCTCCAGTCCGATCGTCGGCCGTTTGCCGAGCAGGACGGCCCTTTCGATCACGTTCTGCAACTCCCGCACGTTGCCCGGCCAGCCGTGGGCCTGGAGCGCGGCCATCGCCGCATCGGTGAAGCCTTCGACGTGCTTGCCGTTTTCGCTGCAAACGGACTGGAGAAAATGGTTTGCCAGCAGGGGGATGTCGCCGATCCGATCGCGGAGCGCCGGCAATTCGATATTGATGACGTTGATGCGGTAGAACAGGTCCTGGCGAAATCGGCCCTCCGACACGGCCCGGGCCAGGTTGTCGTTGGTTGCCAGGATGACTCGGGTGTCGATCGTGAAAGTCTTTGTTCCACCGACCTGTTCGAACTCGAAATCCTGGAGCACGCGAAGCAGTTTGACTTGCATGCCGACGCTGGCGGTGCCGATTTCATCGAGGAAGATGGAGCCTCCGTCGGCCTGTTTGAATTTTCCCATCTTGTCGCTGGCGGCGCCGGTGAAGGCCCCGGCCACGTGGCCGAACAGCTCGCTTTCCAAGAGCGTTTCGGGCAGCGCGCCGCAGGCGACTTCTACGAAGGGGCGGTCGCGCCGAGCGCTGCGGCGGTGAATGGCCCTGGCGATCATCGACTTGCCCGTCCCGCTCTCGCCGGTGATCAACACCGTCGCCCGGGTATCCGCGACGCTGTCGATCACGTCGAAGATCTTTCGCATGCGATGGTCGCTGCCGACGACATTTTCCATGCCGAAACGCAGATCGAGCTGCGTCTTGAGGTTCTCGTTTTCCTCCAGCACGCGCTGCTGGCTGAGGGCTCGCTGGATCGACATCTCCAACTCATCGTCGATCAGCGGCTTGGTGAGGAAATCGAACGCTCCTTGCCGAATCGCCTCGACCGCCGAGTCGACCGTGCAGTAGCCGGTGAGCATGATCACCGAGGTTTTGGGATGTTCGCGGCGGCAGTGGGCGAGCAGATCGAAGCCGTCGCCGTCGGGCAAGCGGACATCGAGCAGGGCCACGTCGTAGGCGCGGTGTGCAATCGCGCCGCGAGCGCGCTGGCAATTCTGCGCCGTGTCCACGTCATAGCCCTGGCCTCGCAGCCAGTCGGCCATCGAAGCGAGGACCTGGCGGTCATCGTCGACCAACAGGAGGGTGCCCTTGCTCATGATGTCTACCTTGGGGTGGAAGTGTGCCGGATCGCTGGAACTTCCAGCGCCGGAGCACCAAGGGTCGTTCGGGATGGAAATGCAGGGGAGATGGTTGCCGAAAAGCAGCGCCCCTGGTCGCCAAATATCTACGTTACAAGATCAGGCCAGTCAACGCGGAGTTTACCTATTTTCACACGCAGTTGAGGCGAGTGCTGAATCTACCGAGTGTCTTGTCGGGAAGATGCCGGTTTTTCCGGTAGAGTGTGCCCGAGGCAGCGTCAGCAAGCCCCTGGAGCCCTTCCGCCAAGGGGGAGGAGTTTTGGTCCATCCCACTGTATCGGGGGGGTATGTTAGTCCCGTTGGGTACTTACAGCCCAACCCAAGGTGCGTTACTATTTAGCTGGAAACCTGACCCTTTGGGTGGAAAGATTCCCCCGATGGGTCCAGAGTGGGTTGTGCTGGACGTTTGGAATGGTACTCTTACTAGGGGGGCGACTCCTGCGACGGAGCGGTTTTTTTCTCGATTCGCCCCCGCGGTACTAGTACAGCGATGAGACGTCAACGGTTCTATTTCCTTTTGGGGGTTCCCCTATGAGCGTCAGACTCCTTGTCGTGGACGACCATGAGGTCATACGCACGGGCCTGAAGAGCTTGCTTGCCGGCTCGGACATCGAAGTCGTGGCGGAGGCTGCGACCGGCAAAGAGGCGATCGAGCAGGCCGAGAGGTCAAGACCCGACGTGATTCTGCTCGACATCCGCATGCCGGACGGCGACGGGCTGGCTGCCCTGGAGAAGTTGCGCGGCGTTGTGCCCGAGAGCCGCGTGGTGATGCTCTCCACCTACGACAACCCCACGTACGTCGCTCGCGCCGTCGCCTTGGGCGCCAGCGACTACGTCCTCAAAGGGGCCAGCCGCGAAGACCTGATTTCGACGATCACGGCCGCTGCTGCCGGCGAATCGCCTTCGCGGGCGGGAGAGCTGCGGCGCGTGGCCAGCGCGATGAAGGTCCGCCAGGTCATCGACGACGACGAGGTCCCTCTCACGCAGCGTGAGACCCAGGTCTTGCGGCACGTTGCCTTGGGCCTGAGCAACAAGGAGATCGGCCGCTCCTTGGAGATCAGCGTCGAAACGGTCAAGGAGCATGTCCAGAACATTCTCCGCAAGATCGCCGTGAGCGATCGGACACAGGCCGCTGTTTGGGCGGTCCGCAAAGGACTGGTGTAAGACGTAATCGGTTTTCGCCATGAATCGACACAACTGTTCGCGGCGCTGGTTTCTCAAGACATCCGCCGCGCTGGGGGGGATCACCCCGCTCGCCGCCGGTCTGCTCCATGCGCAATCGAATCGTGCCGGCCGGCCACTGATCGCCTATGTCGGCACCTTCAGCTCTCCGCTCCGCGACGTGCTGCCAACACAGGTGGATCTGCCCCCCGGCAACGGTCGCGGCATCCACCTTTTCCGGGTCGATCGCGACAGCGGGGCGCTGGCGCCGGCCGGCATCCACCAGATGCAAACGAGCCCCACCTGCCTGGCGCTGAATGCGGCGGGAACCCGGCTCTATTCCACCAATGAGACGGATCGCGTGGGAGAAGGCAAGGAAGGCACGGTCAGCGCTTTCTCCATCGATCGGGCGGATGGCCATTTGACGTTGCTCAACACCGTCCGCTCCGGCGGCATCGGTCCGACGCATGCGAGCATCCATCCGTCCGGGCGGTTTCTGTTGGTGGCCAACTATCGGGGGGGTTGCGTGGCGGTGCTGCCGATTCTGCCCGACGGCCGGTTGGACAACGCCACCGACGTCAAGAACGATGCCGGCACGATTGGCCCCACCAGGGCGACCAGTGCTCCGCCGGGGAGCTTTGCCTTCAGCGGGCACGACCGGACTCACGCGCACATGATTCTGGCCGATCCTTCCGGGCGCTTCGTGCTGCACTCCGACCTGGCCTTGGATCAAATCCTCGTCTGGAAATTCGACGAGCAGCGCGGCGTGCTGACTCCGAATGACCCGCCGGCCGTCTCGCTGCCGCCCGGCGACGGTCCACGCCATTTCCGCTTTCATCCCAACGGCCGCTGGTTGTACTCGATCCAGGAAGAAGGCTCGACGATCGTCTTGTTCGACTACGATCCGCGCGCCGGGCGCCTGGCGGCGCGCCAAACGGTTTCGAGTCTGCCGCCCGGGTTTGCCGGCAGCAACTTCTGCTCCGAGATCCTGGTCTCCGCCGATGGGCGATTCGTCTACGGAGGCAACCGGCTGCACGACAGCATCGCGGTGTTTTCCGTTGGCCCGAACGGCGATTTGGCGTATGTCGGGGAGGAATGGACGAGAGGAGACTATCCGCGCACGTTCAACTTCGACCCGGCCGGCCGGTTCCTCTAGAGCTGCAATCAGCGCGGCGACAACGTTGCCGCCTTCCGGGTGAATCGCCAGACCGGCGGGCTCGAATTCACCGGCCATTATGCGGCGGTCGGCAACCCTTCAATCATCGTCTTTCTCGATCTGGCCGCGGTCGACTGAGAACGGCGTGATTCGAGAGCCGGAGCGCGTGATCGCGTCACCGTGGCATGGTGAAAGGTCCACGCTTTGTTCCGCGGAACGATTCCCGGCGGTCGTTGAAATCGGCCGCTGGTATTCCCTTAACTTAACCATCGCGGGATGCTTTCGGAAAGAGGATCGCGAAAATGCGAAAGGGCGAAAACGCGAAAGAAGGGAGAGCGACGGTTGGCTGGCTGCGAACGTGTGGCGTGCGGCCACGCGGAGCCTGATACTCTTCGCCGTCTGTTTCGCACTTTCGCCCTTTCGCGCTTTCGCGATTCTCTTCCGCGCCGCGGATCACGTCGTGGCGATGGGCATGGGTGTTGAACATGGGTAAGCTTTCCAGGGTGCCAAGTCTCCGCCGCTGGTATTCCCTTAACTTGAACATCGTGGGATGCTTTCGGAAAGAGGATCGCGAAAACGCGAAAGGGCGAAAACGCGAAAGAAGGGAGAGCGACGGTTGGCAGGCTGCGAACCTGTGGCGTGCGGCCACGCGGAGCCTGAGGACTGTTCGCCGTCTGTTTCACGTTTTCGCGATTCTCTTCCGGGCCGCGGATCACGTCGTGGCGATGGGCATGGGCGCCGAATATGGGTGAGCTTTCCAGGATGTCAAGTTGGCATGGTGAAAGGTTTACGTTGTGTTTTGCGGGACTATTCCCGGCGGTCGTTGAAATCCGCCAAAACGCCGAGATTTTTGCGTGAGGAATAGAACTGTAAAACAGTTGTGGCGCCGTCCTTTCACCACGCCACTCCCAACCCGACGCGTCAGCGAGGCTCTTAACCCGACGCGTCAGCGAGGCGCCTAAATGAGCTTGCGTGATTCCGGGTGAAATTCATGAGAGCGTGATAGCCGCTTTCGGCTTGCCCCGCGGCGCGCCTGCGCTGCGGCACGACCCGTACTTAACGAAGCGCGGGGCGAGCCCACGCGGCTATCTGAATAACAGCCGCTTTTCGCACGAAGCACGCAGGTCGATTTAGTGCGAGGCCAGGCGGGATCGCTACTCCGCGCGATCCGAAGCCGACTTGGCGGCCGCGGTGGCAGATTCTTCCGGCGTCGAAGCGGGCGTTTCACCGGTTTTCTTCCGATCGTAGGCCGGCGGCCCGATGATCGTCTCGATCTCATGCTCGTCGAGCTCTTCCCGCTCGTCGAGGGCTTCGGCGAGCCTGTCGAGCTTTTCGCGCTCGGCGGTCAGAAGCTGCATCGCCCGGTCGGAGGCTTCGCCCAGAATCCGGGTGATTTCCTCGTCGATCACTCGAGCGGTATGCTCGCTGTACTCGCGCGGCTCGCCCATCTCCTTGCCGAGGAAGGGGTGGTGCTCCCCGTGGCGGAACGCGACCGGTCCGAGCCGCTCGCTCATGCCCCAGTGGGTAACCATCCGCCTGGCGAGCGCCGTGGCCTTCTTCAGATCGTCTTCGCAGCCGGCCGTGTACTGGTCGAAGCGGATTTTCTCGGCCGCCCGCCCGCCGAGAATGAAGGCCAAGCGCGTCTGGATGTCCTTCTCGGAGATGTTGAACCGATCCTCTTCGGGCAAGACCTGGGTGGCGCCGAGCGCGCGCCCGCGGGGGATGATCGACACCTTGTGAACCGGATCGGCGCTGCGGACGAGCCACGAGAGCAAGACGTGCCCCGCTTCGTGGTAGGCCGTCATCAGCTTCTCCTCCCCGGAGAGCAGGTCCTCGCGCTTGGCGCCCATGAGAATCTTGTCGCGCGCATACTCGAAGTCGCTCATGTCGACGGCGTCCTTGCCTTGCCGGGTGGCCCAGAGGGCGGCTTCGTTGACCAGGTTGCGGATGTCGGCGCCGGTCAGTCCGACGGTCGATGCGGCCAGCCGCTCCAGGTCGACGTCGTCGGCCAGGGGCACCTCGCGCGAGTGGACCTTGAAGATCGCCGTCCGCCCGCGAAGCGTCGGCCGGTCGACCGTCACGTGGCGATCGAACCTTCCCGGCCGGAGCAGGGCCGGGTCGAGCACGTCGGGCCGGTTGGTCGCGGCCATCACGATCACCGATTCCGACTGGGTGAAGCCGTCCATTTCGCTCAGAATCTGGTTGAGCGTCTGCTCGCGTTCGTCGTGTCCGCCGCCCAGTCCGGTGCCGCGGTGGCGTCCGACGGCGTCGATTTCGTCGATGAACAGGATCGCCGGGGCGTTTTCCTTGGCCGTGGTGAACAGGTCGCGCACGCGGCTGGCGCCCACGCCGACGAACATCTGGATGAATTCCGAGCCGTTGATCGAGAAGAAGGGCACTTTCGCCTCGCCGGCCACGGCCCGGCCCAGCAGCGTCTTACCCGTGCCTGGCGGCCCGATCAGCAGGACGCCCTTGGGAACGCGGCCGCCCAAACGCTGAAACTTGGCCGGGTTCTTCAAGAACTCGACGACTTCCTCCAACTCGCTCTTGACGCTCTCCAAACCGGCGACTTCCTCGAACGTCACCGGCTTGTCACCCGACTGGTAGCGCCGCGCGGGACTCTTGCCGAATCCGGAAAGCATCCCCGTCGATAGCGACTGCGTCCGCCGGATCATGATCCAGACGCCGGCGAACAGCACGATCGTCACCAGGAGCGAGGCCCAGACGAGAAACCCGGTGGTGTCCGGCGGTTTGCTGACCGTGTATTTTTCCTTCAATTGGGCGAACAGCTTGTCGTCAAAATTCGGGTCGTCGAGCACGTAAGGGGGCACCGTGGTCATGAAATCTTCGCGCAGTTTCCCCTCTTCCCTCTTTCTTTTCGCATCGGGGTTGAGCGGCGGATCCTTGAATTTTCCATAGATGTCCATCCCCTCGACCTGGATCTCCGTGATGTTGCCTTCGTCAAGCTGCAAACGGAAGAATCCCCAACTGATCTTCGACCGGCGGGTTTGCCCATCGGCAAACACGATCAGCATCACGACGATCGCGGCCACAAGCAGAAGCCACATCGTGGTCGTGGGTGGACGCCGGGGCGGCATCGGCCTGGGAGACGGCCCTTTTCCCTCGTCCGGCTTTTTCGCCATATGCGTCGTCTTTCCTCAGCAGCCCATCCCGCGGCCAATCATCCGGCGATCGCCGGCACGCTTGGGATCGACTGCAAAAAATCCCGCAAAACCAGTTCTCTGTTCTTCGCCCCCCCCAGCGGCCCCCGTCTTGCGTGGGGCCGCGGCAGGTCGATGATTGTATTCTACCGCAATCGGGCAATGGTTTCGACCGGCCGCGGGGTAGCCGCGGGGGCTAGCCCCGCGCTCGGTGCCGGTCAGCGGTCCCAGGTTTTTGCTCCTGGTTCCTACGCTGGAGCTTGGGAACCAGAGGGCGTCGCGGGCCGCAGGATGACTCAAGCGCGGGGCAAGCCCACGCGGCTATCGGTCTGGGGTGGGGCGAGGCCCACCGGGCTAACGGCCGGTCAGAAACATCCCTACCAAGAGAAGCAGAATGACGCACGCGGCCCCGAGTGCAAACCAGATCCACGCCGGCAGGTCGTGGGCTTTCGTGGGACGGGCGCGGAGCTCGTCGGGCGAGGCCTTGGCCTTTGCGCGATAGCGCGAAATCAGCGCCGGCTCGGTGTCGGTGAGAATCGGAACGGCGGTATCCTGCCCCATTGGCCGCGCGACCGGCAGCAGCGGCGCCGCCTCCAGGCGCTGGGCGCGGGGTAGCGGAGCGGCCACCCCCCGTTCCAGCGGTCTGGCCGTCGAAGGGCCGCGACTGCCGATATCGCCGATGGCCCGGGCGCGTCGCAGCCGCGAGGACCCGCCGTCGCTGGCGGCCATGCTTTCCGCCACCTGGACCGCGGCGCCGACCAGCACCGGCCCCGAACCGCCAAGACTGGACGGGCCCTCCGTGCTGGAAGAGTCGCCGGCAGCATTCTGACTCTTCAGCCACTGGCCCAAAGCTGCGGCCACTTCACCGGCCGACTGAAAGCGGTCTGCCGCCTTCTTGGCCATCATCCGCAGGCAGATCTCGACCAGGTCCGGCGGGGCATCGGGGCGGTCCTTGCGGATGTCGGGCGGCGGGTCCTTCTGGTGTGCCATCAGCCGCTGCGGCAAGGTCCCATCCGGAAAAGGCGGATGCCCGGTGAGCAGGAAGTAAAAGGTGCAACCGAGGCTGTAAATGTCGGCTCGGGCATCGACGGCGTGGCTGTCGATCGCCT
Organism: Planctomycetota bacterium; assembly: GCA_023621895.1. Taxonomy (GTDB): domain Bacteria; phylum Planctomycetota; class Planctomycetia; order Pirellulales; family Thermoguttaceae; genus JAAYCB01. The sequence goes on along the minus strand of JAMOAF010000973.1, from coordinate 11,994 downwards.
GCTCCGGCGCCAGGTAGTCGGCCGTGCCAAGGACATTTTCGTCGTAGGCGACCGTCAAGGATGCCTGGTCGTCTTCGGCGGTGAATCGCGCCAGCCCGAGGTCAAGAATTTTGACCGCCCCTTTGGAATCGACCAGAAGATTGGCCGGTTTCACGTCGCGGTGGATGAACCCGGCCGCGTGCGCATGGCCAAGTCCGCGTGCGGCCTGGTAGATGTACCGCGCGGCGTCGACGTAGGCGAGCGGCCCTGTTTCGCGGACGGTCACATTCAGGTCGCTCCCCTCGACATATTCCATCACAATGTAGTGCGTGTCGCCTTCGTTGTCGATGTCGTATGCCTGGACGATGTTCGCATGGTCCAATGCCGCAACCGCGCGGGCCTCGCGGTGAAACCGTTCCAGGTACGAAGAGGACGTGTCGTCGACGCGGCCCTTGGGAAGCACCTTGATGGCCACGCGGCGATGCATCAGGAGGTGTTCGGCAAGGTAGACGCTGCTCATGCCACCGGTCCCCAAGTGCCCGAGCAGCTTGTACTTGCCGACGAAGAACCCCTTGTGCCGGCCTTCCAGCAGCTTGTCGGCCTGCCATCGCGTCAGCAATTCGGCTTCGACCAGGCGTTCGGCCAACCAGGCGGCATCGCGCGAATCCCCCGGTTCGGACTCGTCCTCCAGCCTGTGGAGGAGCAGGTTGAGCCGGTCGGGATCGACCAATTTGCTGCGCCGTACCAGGTCGAGGAATATCTCAGCGGTTGGCTTGGGCATGGAATGGGCTGCTGAGTGCGGGAAGCATCAAGGTTCAAGGCTCAAATTTCAATGGCCAAGGGCGGACAAGACTGGGCCAATGATTGGGAGCACCCGACTGTGAACCTTGAACCTTGGATTTTGAACCTTGCTGAAAAAAGGGCCTTTCTGACAGCCGCGCCTCCTCCTTTAGCCTACCACTGGGCAGTGACGGATTCCAGCCAACTCGGCCGCTCAAGTCGCCGGGGAGGACGGCCGGCGGCGAAAATCCGGACCGCCGGCGTGGACAACAGCCTTTCCGGCGGCCCCACGCACCGCCCGCTGGGCCACTATTCTCGGGGTCCGAGTGTCCGGCGCAATTGATCGAGCATGAACCGGAGCGTCTCTGCGTAGGAGCGAACGCTCGCGAGGTAGTCGCCTTTGGACGCCTCAAGTTCCGCCCGGCCGGTCAGCCGCTCGTACTGGTCCCAGTCCATCTGCCAGAGCCGGTTGATGGCCACGTCGCGAATCTCCCGCACGGCCTTCCTCAAACACCTTGGCGATTGCTCATTCAACGTGCAGTCGCACGCCGTGTAAGGTGCTTTTCCCAGCCGCTGCCGTTCCTGCGGAGCGGCGGCCAGCGGCGCCCGGCGCTTGTTGCGGACGAAGGCCGTCAACCCGGCCAGCGCGGCGCCGACAACCGCGGCCGGAATCGCCAGCAATGGTCCGGACAATAGCCATCCCAAGGCAAACAATCCCGCGGCGGTGACCATCGGCCAGAAGACTTTCCGGGCCAGCGGCGCGGATGCCTGGTGGTCGGAGACACGGCCGGCGCCGGCCGGCTGCCAGCGGTTGACGCGGGCCACGATCAGGGTGATGTTGTCCGGACTGCCGCGAAGGTTGGCCAGGGCAATCAACGTCTTCGCGGCCTCCTCCGGGTCGAGGCACCGGAGGATGGTGCCCATCTCCTCATCTTCGACTTGCCCGGAAAGCCCGTCGCTGCAAAGCAGGAATACGTCGCCGGTGCGGAGGGAAAAAGGCCCCTCGAGGTCGACGGCGACCTCGGAGGTTGGGCCGACGGACCGCGTGATGATGTTCCGCGGCACAAACGCCGGCACTTCCGATTCCATCACGTTTTCCGCATCGCAGATTTCCCACACCAGGCTGTGGTCAAAGGTCAATTGCTCCAGGTCGTTGCCTCGCAGCCGGTAGACCCGGCTGTCGCCGACGTGGGCGATGATCGCTTCGTCAGGCAGCAGCAGCAGGGCGCTGACCGTCGTTCCCATGCCGCGGAGTTCGTCCGATTGAGCGCCCCTGGCAAAGATTTCGCTGTTGGCGGTGGTGATCGCCTGGCGGAGCGCGTCGGCTGGCTTTCCATTGGCCTGGTTTCGATAGACGCGCAGCACGATCTCAACGGCCATCTGGCTGGCAACCTCACCCGCCGCATGCGCCCCCATGCCGTCGGCCACCACCAGCAGGTGGCCGGGGGTCTGCCCCGGTTGGACCGAATCAGCGGGAGAGACGATCAGCGAGTCCTGGTTGTTGGAGCGGCACAACCCCACGTCGCTCAGCGCGGCGTGCTCCACACAGTACTCTCGCTCGGCCGGTCGTCGGTTCATCGGTCTCTGGCTGCTTCCTGTGTCCTCAGGTCGCCCCGGTTCGGTCGTGCCGAATCTCCCTTGGCCGGAGCCGGCGCTCACACGTCGATCCCGCGTGGGGCTTCCACCGTCTTCTCTTCTTCCTTGCGCTTGACCAGCGTCACCTCGTTCCCCGCCTCGTTGTACACGACTTCGTCCATGAAGGCCCTCATCAGCGACAGGCTGCGAGACCCCTTCTTCTCCAGCCCGCCGGGCTCCCATGAAGTCGGCACCGAGGAGACATCGAATCCGGGCCCCTCGTCGCGAATCACAATCCGCGCCTCCTCGGTCGAAATCCGCACATTCACAAAAATCCGCCTGGCAAGCAACGCCTCGTCAACGGGCCTGTCGATCGGGATCGAGAGATCTCGCTGGCTCATGAGCTGTTCGCGAGCGTCGTCCATCCGCTCCAGGCTGATCTCCAGATTGCCGTGCAGCAGCGCGTTGAGCAAGGCCTCGCGGAGAGCAACCCCGATCCTCAATTGGCCGCTCGAATCGCAGAGCCGCGCCCGAGCCACCGTCTGCTGCACCAGGTCCACCAACGGATCGATCAGAGAGGCGTCATTGCCCAATTCGACAAAGAACGTGAACTCACTGCGATTCAGACGGCTCAGCAGGGCCTCGTAACTGCGGCTGGCCTTGGCCCGGGCGAGAATCTCCCGCACCGTGTCGCTGAGCTTGTCCGCCAACTGCGATTTGGGAACATAGCTCGCGGCCCCCTGCTGCAAGGCTTCGACGGCAAATGCCTCGCTGCCGTAGGCCGTCATCAGAATCACCGGGACTTCCGGGTGATGAACGCGCATCGCGCGGACCAGTTCCAGGCCGTCCATCCGCGGCATGTGCAAGTCGGTGATGATCAGGTCCGGCAACGCCCGCTTCGCGCGCTCCAACGCCTCGGCGCCGTCGGCCGCGTATTCAATTTTCCAGTCCGATGCCTTGCTCAACAAACCACCAACCAGACGCCGGTCAATCGCCGAATCGTCTACTACAAGTACCGTGGTCATTGGCAAGGGACCTCAAGTAGGGGGTGGCGACCCCGTCTGCTACCTTTTCTCGCGCTCGGAACCGCGCCGGCCTGCTCTCCTTACCCGCCTGCCGCTCCGGCTCCATCGCACCATCCTCACGACCGGGCTCGATCAGGACGCCCCGCGGCTCCAAGCCGGCCGCATGCTCCTTTCCCCCTCTGCCCTTCCGCTGCAACGACCGCCCTTTTCGACCGGCCGAATCGGCATCCATTATGATAACGCCTTTTGTCGCCAACTCAAGTTGGCCGGCACCCACCATGGCAGCACGCCGCCGCCCGGCGCCGGCACGAGAACAGCCTTCCCAAGCCGCTGCGATTGCCAACCGCGAAAAAACCAGCGACGACGCCGAAAGAATCCGCGACGGGCCGCCGCCGAGCGCCACGCGCGGCTACTCGGGCACGACCGTCACCAGCTCGCGCTCGATCGACTCGACGTGCGCCGCCGCAATGGAATCGAATTCCTCGGCAAAACCGATCAACAGGGCCAGATCGCAAAGCCGATTGATCCGGCGCGGCACTCCTTGCGAGAGGTTGTGCACCGCCTCCAGGGCATCTTCCGTGAAGAAATCTCGAGATGCCCCGGCAATCCGCAGGCGGTGCCCGACATAGGAGGCTGTCTCCGTGAGCGAGAAGGGGCGCAGAAGGCACTTCACGTCGATGCGCTCTTCCAGGTGGGGGGTCTGGTCGAGCGTGGTCAAGACCCCTGGCTGCCCCACCAGAAGCAGCGTCGATGCGGGGCGGCCCGCGACCTCGAAGTTCATCAGGAGCCGCAGGGCGTCGAGCGACTCCGCCTCGGTGATCAATTGGGCCTCATCGATCACCACCAGCGTGTGGCGGCCCTCCTCGGCACTCCGAGTCAGGAGGGTCTGGATTCGCCGCACCGACTCGTTTACCGCGGGTGTCCCCGGGACCGCATCGGTTTGCCCGCTCAGTTCATCCGCCAGGTACGCAAGCAACTCGGCGGCTCTCATCTGCGGAAACACAACGTGGGCGACCCGGAACGTCTCTTCGGGCAGCATCGACCGGAGCAAGAGCACCAGCAGCGACTTTCCTAAACCCGAAGCGCCCGCAAGCATCGCGCCGCCGCGTTGGCTCTCCACCGCATATCGCAATTTCAGGAGAGCCGCCTGGTGGGACTCGCCGGGATAGAAGTACTTGGGATCGCATCCGGTTTCGAAAGGCTTTTCATCAAGTTGCCAATAGGGCTCGTACATTTCAACCTTCCGTGAAGTTTTCGATTACGCCCGCCTCGGCCACTCCGAGCCGGCGGATGTGTTGCCGGAGCATTGCCAGCCGGGGCGCGGATGTGGTCCGCACGTTTTGGACGGTCAGGACCACGTCCATCCGTTTGGCCAATTCGCCCGCCAAAACGCCGTCGCGTCCGCCTGCCGTGAGCGAACTGCCCAAGTCCGCCAGCACCAGGTCGTAGTGCTTTCGAAGGCGAGCCAGAACGCGCTGGATCGCCTCGTCCTGCGGAATCTCCGCAGCCCCCTGCGTATGACTTGCGCAATAGGGCAACAGGGCGAGGTTCTCGTGGTCCGATTCGGCGACCACCTCCTCCAACGCAATCTGCCCCAAGGCCGCCTCCCGCCAGCCGAAGTCGACCTTCAATCCGAGCCTCTCGGGCAGGCCGGGATTGACCACGTCGGCATCGAGCAAAAGCGTCTTGCAGCCGACTTCGACGAGCCTCTTGGCAATCGCCAGCAACACCGTCGTGCAGCCTTCGCTAAGGGAAAAACCGGCCAGGCCGACCAGCCTGCTGCCGGATTGGGCGGCTTTTTGAACGGCATCGGCGACCCGGTTGATCTGCCCGTCGGCCACACGGCACAAGCGCTCGCTTGCCTCCGGCCAGGCGACCGCGTCGATGTGCAAACGCGGCTGAAATGCCTCTGCGTCCCGCGGCGGCTCGGCCCCGGGCTCTCGGCCACAGTCTCCTGCTTCCGAACCAGGCTCCCCCGCCAAGGCGGACTGCCGGTTGCCTTCCGGCGACTCCGCGTCCAATCGGTCACCGGCGGGCTCGCCGTTCGCGCGGCACGCTTGGCCGCGTGGCGGCGCGAGGACCGCACTGGCCGCAACGATTGGGCTGTTCGCCTCGTCCTGCCCGGCGGTGGGGGGCGCGAGAATGGGTTCAAACGGCGGAGAGCCGGCAGCGGCGATCGCCGCAACCACCTCCGAGGCAATCTCGGCGCCCCCGATTTGGAGCGCGTCGATCGGCACCGCAGCCGACTTCCGGATGGCTTCCTCGCCGTGCGGCGATCCCTTCGAGGCGGTCGGATTTCCATTCCGTTCCCGCCGGCCCTTGCCAGACGGGTCTGGATCGGCCGGAGGGAATGGTCGCGATCGGCTTGGTCGCCGCCGGAGGTAGGCCTTAATAAAAGCTTGGTCGAGTGCGGTCATCATACGCGGCTCTGCTGCTGGGTTCCTGGATCACGCCGCTCAGTCTCGCGGCACTCGACTGCGGCGTTGCCGCGCCGCTGTAATTCGGCTGGCCCGCCATTGGAGAAACCGGCTGTGTGGAAGGATACGTGGCCGTCGGCGGGTAGGCTGCGGGCGCCGGATTGGCCGCCGGCGCCGTGGAGCGGAAGTCGGCCGGCGCCGCGGAGCGGAAGTCGGCCGGCGCCGTGGAAGCCGGATAGGCCGCACCGCCCTGCGGGCCTTGCTGCAACGGCTGCTCAGGATAGGCAGCGGGAGCGGGGGCGCCCCAGTAGGCTGGTGGGCCCTGCGCCGCTGCGTTCGGTTGGGGCGTCATCCCGGCCGAAATTGGGCCAGCGGCATAGGCTTCGCGCCGCGCCACGCTCGCCTCGGCCGGCGCCGCGGGAGATGCATAAGCGGGAGTCTGCACTTGGAACGATCCGCTGGTCGGCTGCTCGCCCGCAAGCGGGTTTCTCGCAACCGGGTATTGTCCGGCGGGTGCCGTCGATGGGTAGGAGGCCGCCGGCTGGGAGGTGTAGGGGTTCGTCTGGATGCCCCCATAGTTCATTTGGGGTGTGTTTGCCGAAAGCGGCTGCCCGAGGTTTTCGCGAGTCGCCGGCATCGGATAGGTTCCATAGCCCGGCGAGGCCGCCTCCGTCTGCGGGACAACGAGCGGTGGGTTCGCCGCCGGCTGGTTCCAAGCAGGAGCTCGGGATACCGGACCGGTTGTGCCGTATGCCGCGGCTCCATCGTACCTGGCCGTATTCGCCGCGGCGTCGCGCGGCGCGATCGGCTCGGCCGCACTCGGATACTCGCGGTTGCCTGGCGCCGGGGCTTCCCCCTGCGTTGGCGCGTTGTTCCAGGTGGGCGAAGAGGCATTGTCCGTAAACGGCGGATTCATGACAGGCGCCGCTTGAGCCGCGTCGGAGTGCGAGTTCGGATAGCTGTCCCGGTTGAATCCTCCCGCCGCGTTTCCCGCGTAAGGCGCGCCCGCCGGCGCGCCAATCCAGTCCGCGGTGGGCGGCGTCGCATTCCACGATCCCGGCACGCCGGGCTCGGCGCTGACCGTCGCCGGAACGGCCGGACCTTGCGGCCAGGCGCCGGCCTGCTGCCATTGGGAATCGGCGCTGGCAGACCATGCCGGAGCCAGCGGAGCATTTGGAGCCGGCATTTCCGGCTGCCAGACGTTCGGCTCTTCGAGGGCCGTTTCGTTTGTGCTGTTGCTCTTGAGGAAAAATGGGATCAGCGCCACGGCCAGCAATACCAGGCCGCCAAAAGCCCAGATCGATGTCGGAATCCCCGACGGCCGAGAACTCCGCCGCTTGACCCCGTGACCGTGCCGCCTGGAATAGTGACCGGAATCCCCGCGGCCGTCACCGTCCAGGTCCGGCATCCGTGCCAGCACCTCCGGCGATTGGTCGTAAAAAGATTCAGCCGGCTTGTCACCCCGGCCTCGCGAGGGTTCCTGAACCGGCTCGGTGGACCATGGGTCCCCTTGCGATCCTTCGTAGGGCTGATAATTACTCATCGCAACTTCCTTTTTGCGGTTTTTTCCACCTCGCCACCGCGTACTGGCTGGCGCGGGGCGGGGTTGTCGATACCGTTTATCGGCCTCGACTTTTTGGTTCTTGAGGATTACTCAAACTTTGCCGGTTAAGGCAACAGCAAAAAACAAGAGGAGAATTCATCTTGAATAGATTGGGGGCTTTGGGATGGAATTTTTCGCTGAGGCTACCTTTAGCGGGGGGCATCCGGCAGCGCAATCGCCTCGCCACGTATGACTCGTTCCCAAGCTCCAGCTTGGGAACGCTGGGCGCACGTCACCTTCCTCGTTCCCCAGCTCCCGCTTGGGAACGCTCCGACTCCCCGCAGACTAGGCTTTCATTGTTTCAGGCGCCGTTTGGCGGCTTACGGGCTTCAAGCGAGCGTTCCCAAGCTGGAGCTTGGGAACGAGGCGCGAGGCGCAGGGTCCCAAGCGGGAGCTCGACAGCGGCGACGCCCCGTCACGCGTGCGGAACAGCGATCGGGGTGGGGCACTCCAGAACGGCCGCGACCGCCCGCACGAGCTCTCGTTCGCGCGTGGTGACCTGCTGGTCGGCTGTCACACAGATGCGGCAGGCTTCGAGGATCTTCCGTCGAATCGGGATCGAGACCTTGGCCAACTCGACCAGCGACTGATCGAACGTTTGCAGGGAGCAGGCCTCGCGCGGAGGAAACGCGCCGGAGATGTCGAGTTGCTGCATGCTCGCCTGAAAAGCCGCTTCGGCTTGCTGCTCCTGGCTATTTCCGGCGTGAGCCAAGGTCCCCAAGACCACGGCCAGGTGGGACCCTAATTGTCCAAGCCCATAGTATTGCGGGCGGGCGGGCTTGCGCAGACCGAAATGCGCATCCAGGGTCCACAGGACCATCTTCTGTAGGGTGTATTCAAACAGCTCGATCCTGTCGTCGGCCTTGACAAGCGCGTCGATGTTCTTGGCAAATGTGCCGTACTGTTCGGGCGAGAGTTCCTTCAGGGCGGGGATCGTCATATCCGCCAGCGGAATCCGCGCATCGGCGGGCAACTGGTCGATGCTCGCTCCCAGGCGAAGCGTCTCCTTGTAAGAGAGCGGCTCGGCCCGCTGCTGGAGCGCTTCGAGCTGCCTCTGGCGAATCTGCTCGTTCCGGTCCAAGAGCAGACTGTAGATGATTGCCCGGGCGCCGTAGGGTTCGTGCGCCGATTGGACGACGGGATCGGGCAGCATATCGATAATCGCCGCGGCATAGAGAATCTGCTCGATGCTGGCGCCGAAGCCGCCCCCGGCCGCGCCGGAAGTCATCTGGCCAATCATCCGCCCGGGCATCGGGGCCGGCTGGACGGACTTTGGCCTCGGTTCGGCCGGCGCCGGCCGCTCCAGGCGCTTCACTTTTGGAAACCGCCCGTCAAAGCTCGGGTCGATTCGCCGAATCCGCTCGGCCAGCGGCGGATGCGTGCTGAACCAGTTGAGCGTCATTCCTCCGAAAACGTCTCCGAAGAACATGTGGCTGACCTCGCTGGCGTGGGCGTCGCCGATCCGCGAACCCTGGGCCAGCCCGCCAATCTTCTTCAGCGCGCCGGCAATGCCCTCGGGAAGGCGCGTGAACTGCACCGCCGAGGCGTCGGCCAGGAATTCCCTCTGGCGCGATACCGCGCTCTTGATGAGCCGGCCGAAAAAGAGGCCCACGCTGCCGATCGCGATCAGCCCCAGCCCGAAAAGCAGCACCGCGCCGGCGCCCCCTTTCCGGTTCGAGCCGGAATGGCCGCCGCTGCGAAGAACGTAGTACCCGACGATGGCCAACAGCAGAATCCCGTGAAGCACGCCGACCAGGCGGAGGTTAATCCGCATGTCGCCGTTCAGGATGTGGCTGAATTCGTGGGCCATCACGCCCTGGAGTTCATCGCGGTCGAGGTAGTCGAGGGCGCCGCGGGAGACGCCGATCACCGCGTCGCCCGGCCGGTGCCCCGCGGCGAAGGCGTTGATGCTCGATTCGCGCTCGAGGACGTAGACCGGCGGCACGGGCACTCCCGAGGCAAGGGCCATCTCTTCGACCACGTTGAGCAGCCGCCGCTCGCTGAAATCCCCCGTCTGGAGGTTGATCTTCCGCCCCCCGAGCATCAAGGCGATCGCCTCCCCGCCCGACGACAGCTCCGCCATCTTGTACAGGCTGCCGGCGCCGATCACGGCCACCGTGCCCAAGATCACCCAGAGGAAGAGCTGCGGGTCCCAGAACCTGGCCAGGGACGCCGCCGGCTGGTCGGCGACCGCTTCCATGCTGGAGAGGTTGACGAACACGAGGGTGAAAATCGCGTAGACGGCCAGGACGATCATCGCCACGGCCGTCAGGAACAAGAGGACCAGCACGCCGGTGTTCCGCCGGGCGACGTCCTGCTGCTCGAAGAAGTTGCTGCTCATGGCCGCCTAACCGAACGAGACCTTGGGAGCCTCCCGCTCGCGAGGCTCCTCGATCTCGAAAAGATTCGCTTGCTGGAAGTTGAGCGCCGAGGCCACGATCACCGTTGGAAACACCTCGCGCTGGGTGTTGTAGTACGTGACGGCGTCGTTGTAGGCCTGGCGCGAGAACGCGACCTTGTTCTCCGTCGACGTCAGCTCTTCCTGGAGGGCGAGCATGTTTTGATTGGCTTTCAAGTCGGGGTACGATTCGGCCAGCGCGAAGAGCCGTCCCAGGGCCCCGGTCAGCGCGCCTTCCGCGGCGCCGAGCGACTTCATCGCGGCCGCGTCGCCGGGGTTCTGCGCGGCCTGCTGCCCCGCCGAGACAGCCTGGTTGCGGGCCTGGATCACCGCTTCGAGCGTCTCCCGCTCGTGCTTCATGTAGCCCTTGGCCGTCTCGACGAGATTCGGAATCAAGTCGTAGCGGCGTTTCAACTGGACGTCGATCTGCGCAAAGGCGTTCTTGTAGCGATTCCGCAGCGTGACGAGTTTGTTGTACATCCCGGCCACGATCACGACCAGCAACAGGCCGACGACCACCAGCCCGCCAAGAACCCAAATCATCTGAAGACCCTTTCGTTAGACCTTTCGTTCCTATCGGCCGCTCAGTGTATCGTCCGATATGCGATTCGTCGCGGGGCGCGGAATCTTGGCCGCCCCCCGCTCCTCGGGTGCAGAAATCATCGCCCCCGCGGGCCCGAAGCCGGTCCGCGCGGCCCCTGGCGGGGCTCGCCCTGGGGCTGGGGTCGCTGGCCCTCCCCTTGAGGCCTGCCGGCCGCCCGCTGCTGGAGAATCTTGATCAGCGTCTTCTGCACGTGTTCGGCGCTGACCCCGTCGCCGAGCGAGAGGACCTCGACCGTTTCGCTCGCCGGTTCGGCCGCCTTGTCGAGGGCCTCGATCACCTTGAGCACGTCGGCAATGAAATAGGCCGGCGCCGAGACGATCAGCGTATTGGACAAGTCGTCGACCCCCAGCGACAGAAGCCCCTTGAACGAGGGCGTCTTCCGCTCCTCCGTGTCGCTCGCGTCATAAATGTAGGTGTAACTCCGCTCCGGGGCGGCGCCCCTCTGCTGGGCGTTGGCCAGTGCCTTGTCGTTCGAGCTGAGCAGATCGCGGTAAACGTCCTTGACCGTCTCCGCGATGACCGAAGCCTTCGAATAGCGGACGCTGAACACCTCGGTCTTTCGAATCGACTGGGAATCGGACGGCTCGGGCTGGTCGTAGAACTTGATCAAGTCACCGATCATCCGCAGTTGGGCCGGATCGGCGTTCTGGACGAGCACCGAGTTGGATTGGCTGTCGGAGATGAATTTCAGCGGCCGGCGCTTCGAGAGCCGGAGCGAGTCGTCGGCCTTCTTGTTGTCGTTCCGATAATAGTAATCGTAGAAGAAGTAGTCCCGGCCCCGCCCTTGGTCCTTCTCCTTCTCGGCAAAGATGTCCTGCAAGGTCAGTGCGACCGAATAGGCCCAAGCGTACTTCAATTGAAAAATCTGGAAGTCGGGGTGAGGAGGCGCCAGCGTGGCAAGAAGCTGTTCGAGGCGGTCGAGCGCTCGCGTGTCTTGCGAGCTGATCACCAGCCTGCCGTCGGCTCCAACCGAGATACTCACCGGCGACCGGCCGCCGGAGGATTCCTCCTCCCGCTTGCCGGTCTCGGCCTTTCCGGCCGCCTCCGCCCCGCCAGCCGCTTCAACAGGCGCCGGATTCGCACTCCGGGTTGCGCCGTCGCTTGCCGCCGACTCTGCACCGGCGCCCGGTTTCGCATCCGCCGCCGCCTGGCTCGCCGCCGCCCCGCTCGAGGTTGTCTCCAATTGAGCGAATCGCACCGCCGCGCCGACCGGCCTGGCGGCGGTGTTCTTTTTCGGCGGCTGCTGGCGATCCGCCGGCGGACTGCCCCCCTCAACGCCGCTCTTTTTCTGGCCGGCCTCGGGAAGGATCAGGGGGTTGGGCGAGACGCCGGGCCAGACTTTCTCGACCTGCCTGAGCAGCTTCTCCAGTTCCTCGCCGGGGATCGAATCCAGAACGCGAAGCGTTGAGGGGTCGCCCTCTTCCGGCGGAATCTCGCCGAGCTTGACGAGCAGGTTCATCACCTCGGCCATTTCGGCCGCGTTGGCTAGCAGGAGCAGGCGATTGTTTTCGATGTCCGCGTCGATCTTGAAGCCGCTGTCCTTCTTCTCGTTGCTCGATCGGCCCCGATCGAAGTAAGGAAAGTAATAGTCGTAGGGATTCGCCTGCGATTTC
>JAMOAF010000834.1 GCA_023621895.1 Planctomycetota bacterium | reverse complement strand
GCCCCGGCCGGGCGCGCCAAGCTTAACCTGTTGCAGAAAACTGAGTTATGATGCGTTCTTGCTGACCGCCCCGCGCGCCGCGCCAACTCCAGACAGCTTCCCGGCAATCGCCAACCCTCGCCCCGCGCCGCCGCGCGCCAGCATCGGCGACGAACCGGTCCGGTCCGCGGGCAGGGCCGGAGACGTGTGTTTCCGCCATGGCAGATGCACACTATTTATGCTCCGGACAGGGAATAATGCGATCGTATCATGCTGGAGCGCGCTGGCGGCGAGTCCCGCGCGGTCTGAAGACGCTCGGTGGCGGAGGCGCGCAAGTCGCCGCGAACGGCCGTGACGGGAGTGCAAGGCAAGGCGTGAGCGGCGGCAAGAAGCGCGCGAAAAATTTTTGGAAAAATTTCTTTTAAGCGGCTGGAAACGTACCGCGAGCCAGCGCCGGGAGGTGGTCTTCCGCGGATCGGGTGAAGCTTCAAGCGCTCGTCGCCGCGGATCGAGCGCCGAAGAGCGGCGGGCGCTGAAGAGCGACGGGCGGCGGATCATCAGCCGATTGTCCGCCGCCGTGGAGAGGTCTTGCCGCGCGGGCGGAAGGCGGCGCGGCGCCGGCGCGAAGCCCGCTTGCGCGGCCTGCCCGAAGGATTGGCCGCGGAGCGAAAAAAGGGCTTTCCCTCCGCGCGGGGTTTGCCTTCCGGCGGCGTCACGGTTATTATCAACGTTGGCTGGCTAAAATCAACCAGTTCCGGATCGCCGAGGGAAGAGGCCGGGAAAACAGAGGGTTCCGTTCGAGAGAGTCGCCATGTCGGATCCTGCCATACCGGCTCGGGCGAGCGTCAGCGCCGCGGGAATGCGCGTCGTCCAGTTGCTCGCCGGTAAGCCGCCGCAAACCATTTTCGACCTGATCAAGTCCACCGGATTGACTCGGACCGCGATTACCGAGCAACTCAACGACCTGGTCGCGCTGGGGTTCGTCGAACGGACGAGCCAGCGCGTTTCGGGTCGCGGTCGGCCCCGCCACCTGTTCTCGCTGACCACGGCCGCATTGGTGCTGCTGTTCGCCGGCAACCAGCGATTGGTGGTCCCCGCGATCTGGGGAGCAATCGAGGAGGTTGGAGGCTCCGAGCTGGTCAACCGCGTTCTCGACCGCGTCAGCTCGATCCTGGCCGGGCATTACCAAAGGAACATCAGCGGCAAGAAGCCCAGGGAACGGCTCAAGCAGTTGGCCAGGCTCCTCCGCGAGGAAGGGGTCCTGCTGCAAGTCGAGGAGACGAAAGACGGTTCGCTCGTCGTGCACAAGCGCAATTGCCCGTTCATCAGCATGTATGACGAATCGGGCGCCGTCTGCGCCGTCGATCTCCAAATGATGAAGCAGGTGGTGGGCGCCGACGTCGTTCGGACCACTTGCCGGCACGACGGATCGCCGTGCTGCACGTTCGCGATTGTGTCAATCAATGGGCGCGGTAAATAATGCCGGATCGGAATCGACGCCGAGGCGCCGCGAACTGTTCCGAACCGCCGATGGTGTCTTCCTGGATTGGTCGTCGTCAACATGATGCCGCGCCCCAATTTTCGATCTCGTCCCCTTCTGGCCGCCTGCCTAACGCTGGCCGCGGCGGCTTTGCTGATTACCGCCGCGGCGGCCTTCCACGAGTGGTGGGACGCGATGCCAACCGGTCGCGCGGCGACGTACGTGGGGCGCGAGGTCTGCGCGGAATGCCACCGGAAAGAGACGGACCTCTGGGTCGGCTCCGACCACGACCTGGCGATGGACCATGCCACGCCGGACACGGTCCTGGGAGACTTCAATGACGCCCAGTTCACGCACGTCGCGTTTGACGACCTGGTCAAGCTCAACGACGAGCATCTCGGCGAACTGGTCCGAGCCGTTCCACCCGGCCCCTGGTCGATTGCCTTAAGCGGCGCCGGGGAGTCCCTCAAGCGCCGGGTGTTGGCCCTGATGGCCGATGAAACCCGCCGAAGCGTGGTCGAGCGGATGGCGCGGCTCGGCCCGGTGCGCCCTTGCGACGCCACGGACGCCCACCAGGAGATCGGCGACGCCGCCCGGCGACTCGGCCGCCAAGGCCGCATCGCGGTGGATTTCGCGGTCACTTCACGAATGTCGCGCCAGGGCGACCGGTTCTACGTGACGACGGACAATCGCCAGGGCCGCGCGGAGACATTCCACGTCAAGTACGTGTTCGGCGTCCGCCCCTTGCAGCAATATCTTGTCGAGTTTCCCGACGGCCGCATCCAGTGCCTGCCGCTCGCCTGGGACACGGAGCGGAAGCAGTGGTATCACCTCTACCCCAAGGAGCCGATCCCCCACGAAGACCAGCTCCACTGGACCGGCCCGCTGCAAAACTGGAACTACATGTGCGCCGAATGCCACACGACGAACCTCAAGAAGAACTTCAGCGTGGCGGAGAACGCCTACCGCACGACCTGGTCCGAGATCGACGTCAGTTGCGAGACGTGCCACGGGCCGGGAAGCATCCACGTGGAATTGGCGGAGAGCCGGGGCCTGTTCGGGTTCTGGGACCGCAACTACCGCTACGGGCTGCCGGACTTGAAGAACGAGAATCCGCGCGTGGAGATCGAGAATTGCGCTCCCTGCCACTCCCGCCGGCGGATCGTCTATCCCAACGACCGCTCCAGCACGACCTTCTGCGACTTCTACCTGCCGGAAGTGCCGGACGGAGACCTCTACTACGCCGACGGCCAGGTCCTCGAGGAAGACTACGTATACGGCTCGTTCATCCAGAGCAAGATGTACGACCAGAAGGTCCGCTGCACGAATTGCCACGACCCGCACTCGGTGCGCGTGAAATACAACGACAACCGCCTCTGCTGCCAGTGCCACGTCCAGGCGCGGTACGACACGCCGCTGCACCATTTCCACCCCGACGCCTCGAAGCCCGGCACGCTCTGCGTCGAGTGCCACATGCCGGAGACGAAATACATGGTCGTCGATCCGCGGCGGGACCACAGCCTGCGGGTTCCCCGGCCCGACCTGACGGTCGACCTGCAAATTCCCAACGCCTGCAACGGCTGCCATGACGATCCGGCCAAGAACGAGACGGCCCAGTGGGCGGCCGACCAGGTGCGCGCCTGGTACGGAGAGAAGAAGAACCAGGAGGAGCACTTCGCCTACGGCATCGCCGCCGCGCGGGAGCTCAAGCCGGAGGGCGAGGCCAGGCTGCTCAAGGTCGCCCGCAGCAGCCAGGCCCGCGCCGCGATCCGCGCAAGCGCGATTTCGCTGCTGTCGAATTATCGGAGCGGCAACGCCGAGGCCGAAGCGGTCCGCGGATTGGAGGACGGCGATCCGCTCCTCCGCGCCGTCGCCGTCCGCAGCCTGGAGCACCTCGACGCCGAGGAGCGGCAACGGCGGCTGACCCCGATGCTCCGCGATCCGGTCCGCGCGGTTCGCAGCGAGGCCGCCCGGCTCTTGAGCCAGGTGCCCCGCTCGCGGCTGGCGCAGGCCGACGCCGCCGCCTTCGACGCGGCGCTGAAAGACTACATCGCCGGCCAGGTGGCCGTGGCCGACCAGGCAGCCGCCCATTTGAACCTCGGCGTGCTCTACTTCAACCTCGCCCAGGCCCACTACGGCAGCCCGGGGGCGCCGGACCCGCGGCATCTCGACCTGGCCGAGCAGGAATACCGCGCGGCGCTTCGGATCGACCCGAAGTTCATCCCGGCGAGAATCAATCTCGCCATGTTCTACGACACGCTGGGACGAAAAGACGACGCGGAAAAACTGTTCCGCGAGATCATTGAGCTGGAACCCGAACTGGCGGAAGCCCACTACTCGCTCGGGCTGCTGCTGGCCGAAGACGAACGGCGGATGGACGAGGCCGCCGCCGCGCTCGGGCGCGCGGCCGCCTTGGCTTCAGACAATCCCCGCATCCACTACAACTACGGGCTGGCCCTGCAAAAGCTCGGCCGCCCGGCGGAGGCGGAAGAAGCACTGAAGACGGCCCTGCGGATTTCCGGGACCAGCCAGTCGAGCCTCGAATTCCTCCACGCCCTGGCGATCCTCTACGCGCAGCAGAAGCTTTGGGACAAGGCGATTTCCTGCGCCGAGAGAATCCTCGACCTCCTCGAACGCAATCGCCAGTGGCCCGAGGCGCAAAACCCGCAGTGGCCCCGGTTGCTCGAGTATTTGCGGGCGGAGAAGGCCGCCGGCTCCTGAAGACGCAATCGCTCGGCGCTTGCGCGCTTGCGCCGTTCAGCTCTTCTTCTCTTCGACGAGCCGCGCGCGCCATCTTTCGATCGCCTTCAGGGCCTCGAGCGGCGTGGTCGAGTCCAGTTCG
>JAMOAF010001110.1 GCA_023621895.1 Planctomycetota bacterium | reverse complement strand
CTGAACTTTCGCAGATTTCAAGCCGCTCAAACGGCGAGGTTTAGGTAGTTTTCCAGCTGGTCGAGTAATTGACACAACTCGGCTTTGGTGGCCGACTCGGGTTTAATTGTTGCTTCCAGGATTGCCGCACGGAGGATGCGGAGCATATGAGCAAGCGACCATTCCGTGTCCCACTCGCCGAAACGCCGCCGTGCAGCCCGCGCAGCCGGCAACTTGTGTCCCTCGGTCAAGTACCAGAGACTGATCACGCTCTGCATCAACCAGACCCAAGGCGACAGCTTTTCTACACTCTGCTGGCACCAGTGCTGCGGGGCTTGAATCTTCATGACCTGCTTGCTCGCCTTGAAGGCAACTTCGATCGACCATCTCCGCGAGAACGCCGCGATGACCCAGCCCAGGTCGGCATTCAAATCGGTGGTGAACAGATACTTGTCCTTGAACTTGCCCAGCGGATCGCGAACCAGCACGACCAGGATCGGCCTCAATCCCATGACCTCGGGCCAAACTGCCTGGAACGAAACGACCTGCAACTTGCGCGTCACGCCGTAGGCCGTGGCCTTGATCATTTGCCAAGTCCATGGCCCATGTCCGCTGCGGCTGCAATCGGCTTTTTTCATCGCCTCTTTCGGATTGGGAAGACGTGGCCCTTTGGTCGCCTTCGGTCCGCGCTTGCTCTTGGATTGCTTCGCCGGCACTGGATCGTAAATGGCAGCATCGGCGCGCATCACGCCGACATAGGTCACGCGCGGGTCGAGATCGCCGAGCAGATTCTTCGTCGAATAGGCCCCATCGCCGAGGAAAACCAACTTTCGATCGGGAAACCATTCCAGGATGTCGCCAAGCATTTCCCTGGCCAGTGTGGCTTCGCTCTTTTGATTCTTGCCCGCCAGATGCAGTTTGGCATGGATCGGCAGACAGTAGATCTTGTCGGTTTTCGGGATGCAGATCGCCAATCCCACCACGACCCAGTGGTTGCCACTGGCGGTCGCTACCCGCTTGGCCGTCGAGGCAACCGCATCGCGGAACCAGCCCAAGCCGTAAACCTTTTTGCCGCGCTTGTGCAAGAGTGTGTCGTCGACGACGAGATACAGCAGCCCGCTCGGGTTGAGCCGAACGACCACGGCCACGGCGACTTGACGCGCCAAGTCGGGCACCATCCAACTGGAACGGCTGAAGAAATTGTAGAAGCGGTCGAAGGGGTGCCGCTCTTGGCGCGAGACCGGCGCATCGGCCTGGATCGTTTGAAACACTCCGTACTCCGTCCGCTTGCTCAAGCACATCACCCAGCCGAGCAGAATCTCGACGTGGGTCCGAAACGACGGTTCGGTGAACACAGGCAGAAGGCATTGCAGAATCGAGTCGAGAGACGGTATGCTCGTAAACATGAACGGGGACCTCCTTGTCCTTTGCGCGCGTCTTTGACGCAATCAACCGCGCATAGTCTACAAGGAACCCCGTTCTCCTTTTGGACCTCCTTGTCCTTTGCGCGCGTCTTTGACGCAATCAACCGCGCATAGTCTACAAGGAACCCCGTTCTCCTTTTAACATCAAAATCCTTCAAAAAATCTGCGAAAGTTCAGCAAAGTTCAAGGCTCAATTCCCAATGGCCAAGGTTGGGAAACGCTCGGCCTTTGATTGGGAGCACCGGCTTCTGGGATTTGAACCTTGCCTACATTTCCAGCAGCAGCGGCCTTCTCGGCGCGAGGGTAAGCGGCTTGTTCGTCTCCACGGTCCGGCCGGTGACGAGGTCCTTCGCCCGGCGTGCCTCCGGTTTCGTTTGAATGACCAGCTCCACCGGCGCCCGGTTCAAG
Organism: Planctomycetota bacterium; assembly: GCA_023621895.1. Classification (GTDB taxonomy): domain Bacteria; phylum Planctomycetota; class Planctomycetia; order Pirellulales; family Thermoguttaceae; genus JAAYCB01. Next base: position 3,977 of record JAMOAF010001110.1, on the reverse strand, counting down.
TTGATCGCGTAGGCGATCGTTTTGCCGCCTTTCGACGCCGTGCGAAACTCCACGCCCCAGGCGATCTTCCCTTCCTTGTCACCGGATCGGATGAAACGCCGGATGCCGACTTCTTCGAAGATTTTGTCGAGTTGCGGCGCGTATTCCTCCGGCGTCGATCCGGTCAGGTAGTCGAGCTGAGGGGAGTAGGCCTCGGGCGTGGAGCCGAACTGGATCGGCTTGCGCAACAGGGCGGCGATGTCCCGCGGGTTGCCGTACTCGTCGCTCGTCAACGAGTCCTTGCCCACGATCGCCAGCCGGCCGCCGGTGCGGTGATATTCGTGGATCTTGGCGACCGTCGCGCCGCCCACGTACCTCGCCCCGGGAACGATCAGCAGCGAGCATTCGGCCAGTTTCCCTTCCTGGATCATCTTTTCGGTGATGAATCCCGCCGGGTAGTCGAGGAAGTAGACTGCCTCGTAGGCGTCGCGGACCTGGGGCGGATAGCCTTCCGGATCCTGAATGGCCGAGGCCTCGGAGTAAAGTATCCGCACCTTGCGCTCGAGCTGCGGAAACAGCGCCACGTACTCGGCGAGCCGCCTCAGCTCGAGCACGGTCCGCCCCCAGGATTCGAGGAGCTGGGGCTGGGTGAGCAGCCCGCCAAGGCACTCGCTCATCTGAAGCTGTCCGTCCGCCTTGCGGCCCCACCACCAGAAAAGATGAGCGCCCAGGCCGTGCAGGTGCTCCATCCAGAGACACGTGCGGAAGTAGTCGGCTGAAACGCCCAGGGGCGAGACGTGGTAGACCGACGTGAGCGAGTGCAGCTCGGGGTCGAAGATCGGCTTCTCGGGGCACACCGACTTGGCGAAATCGTAGTAGATCATGTCGTCGCGCCAGCCGAGGTTGTACTTGGCCCAGTGCGACTCGGGCAGCCGCCGCGTGGAGCGGCCGGCCTCGTAGGGAAACATCCCGCCGTCCCACCCGCTGACCGAACTCTGCCGGAGGATGTCCTCGCGGTTGCGACCGTACCGCGGATCGAAACCGCCCACCGGCGCGCTGACCAGGCACCCCGCGGCGGGCCAGCAGGTCCACAGCCCCTGCGGCTCCGACTGCCGGATGCCGTCGATCTGCGCCTGATTGTAGGCCGTCAGGCGGTCTTCGTTGAAGCGGTACCAGTCGTAGTGACCGCCCTTGGTCTGGAGCGATTCCTTGCCGGCCGCCGAGGAAAAGTCCTTGTAGGCGGCGCCCCAGGCCTTGTTCAGGGCGGCGATGTCGCCGTGCTTCTCGTTGAGCCACTCCCGATAGCGAGGCTCCGTGTACTTAGACCGAAACGACGGATTGCACCATTCCTCGCCCATCAGCGAGTAGCAGAAATTGTTGGCCGATTTCTTCAACTGCGACGAGGCGTACTTGAACCACATCGTCTCGAACCGGCTTGTCCAAGGATGGTCGAGGTCGAGCGCGTCGCGAAACCAGCCCTTGTCTTCATCCTCGACGTTGATGTCGGGCGCAATCTTCGCCAGCCAGGCCGGAGCGCGATAGTTCCACAGTGCCGGGCTGACCCAGAACCCCTGCGACTCCGCCTCGCGGTAGAAGGGAAACACGCGCTCGTCAAAATACGAATCGTCGAATTCGTCCCACCCCCGCGTGCACGCGTGAGAAACGTGCAGCGGTCCGAGCAGATTGGCCCCGAGGTCCTTGGCCAGGCCGAGTTCGTTCGGCGCGCCGCGGACCGCCAGTCCGAGGATGCCGGAGAGAAAGACCGGCTTGCCGTCGCACGCGAAGGCGCCGCTGGCGATCGCGACCGGCTTGGGCGGCTGCGGCTGCGCCTTCTTCGGGGCGGCCGGGTCCTTCAGCAGCGCTCGGGCTTCGTCGATCGCCCGGTCGAGCACCTTCTCCGTCTCGTCGGCCTCGAAGAGGGCCAGCGACTCGATCCGCCGCAGGGCCTCCTCGCGGCCGAGGATGCGGAAGTCGATCATGTCCTTCGGATAATCCTCGACCTCCAGCGAGGCGTCTTCGGCAAGCAGCGGCGTGAACACCTTGGCCACGCTCAGGCTCACGCGGAGCGGCGACGCGTCGAGCCCCTTGGACTCCGCCTCGCCGACGAGCCTCTCCAGCGTTGCCGTCTTCTCCTCCAAGCCCGGCAATCGACGGCGCATCTGGATCACGCGCGCCGGGATCTCATACGCCTCCGGGCCGCCCTCGTACTTCGGCATTCCTTCCTCGAACGCCGCGGCGTAAACGTCGTCGAACCAGACCGTTCCCGCGTGGTCGCCGCGGAAGAGGAGGTTGATGGAGAACCTCGCCACCGGCTTGGAGACCGGCACGACCACCGAGGCGTACTCCCAGTCGTGGCTGCCGGGCGCAAACTGGGCCGTCACCTGGTGCAGGTTCGTGCCGTCGGCGTAGTTGACGTCGATATAGATGGCGTACGCGTCGTCTTTTTTCCCAGTAACGCCCTCCGCTTTGCTCCAAGCGCTGACCAGGATCGAGCCCGGTGTCTTGATCTGGTCGCCGGGGAGCGAGTACGAGGCCCCCTTGGCGACCCCCGCCACCGTGGCCGCCAGCTTGATGCTCTGGTTGCCCGTGTGCTTCTCCTGGCGATCCACCTCGTAGCCGCCGGGCTCGAATGGCCGCCAGCGCGTCTTCAGAGACGTTTCGGCCGCCTCGAATCCGGATTTGGCCAGCAGATTGGCGGGCGGATCCGCCGCGGCCGAGTTGAGCATCAATGACGGCCAGACGAGGGCGGCCGAGATGGCCAGCGCCGTGCACTTGCCAAGGCGGCGTTTCTTCGCAGACATCGCTCTTCTCCCGGAGAACTGGGCAGCGGCCGTTCGATCGGCCTTCACCAGCAATAGACGTGAACCGCGTACGGCGCGAAGTCATCTTCCCACACGTTCGACTCGGCCGCCAGCCGGCGGTCTTCGAACAACACCTCGACCGGCCCGGCCTCGCGTCCCGCGGTCATCCTCGCCCGCACCGCGCTGCGGGAGGAATTGGCAACCAGCAGATAGCGGCGGCCTTGGTGCTGTTTCAACAGCGAACTGACGGCCGGATACCCGAGGCCGTCCTCTTGGGGGCCGCTGAGGATTTCGATCCGCTGATCTTGCGGCGAATCGCGTTCGACCAGCACGCCGTGCAGCGTGGCCAACTCGCGCGCGATCCGCTTCAGGCCGGACCAGACCTGGGGATCGTGTGTCACGCCGTGGTTCTCACCCGTGCCGCCGTAGGTGTAATAGGTAACGCCCTTGGCGCCGTGGATCACGGCCAGGTAGGTCATTACGCGGGTCTCCGCCAGCGTGGGATAGCGTTTCCAGCCCCAGCCTTCGAAGTCCTGGATGATCGCCCAGACCGGCGCCCGGCGGCCCGCCCGGCGCAGGTCCTCGTCGATGAGCTTCATATCGCGGGTCACGTCGGCCACCTCGCAATCCTTGTCGGAGCGGATCGGATAGAGTTCCGGCAGGAAGGCGTCGGTGGCGTCAACGTAGTCGGCATACCGCGACCTTCCCGGCCCGGCAAAGACGGCGTCCGCCTGGACCGTGATATGGAATGGATCGACGTCGCCGAGCGCGCGGTGCACGCGCCGCAGCTCCGCCGCGCTGATGTGGCTGGCCGTATCGTCGGCCAGATACCAGGCGAGAAGGGCCGGCTGGCGGCACTCTTCCGCCACGGTGCGTACCGCGGCCTCCGGGTCGCGGCTGTTCGCGCCGCCGCGCGGAGCAATGATCACCCGCAACCGATGGCGGTCCGCCGCCGCGTAGAATTCCTGAAGCTCCGCGTCGCGCCGCGTTTGGTAGGTATGGATCGTATTGAACCCGGCCTCGCGAAGCTCCGTGAAACAGCGATCGAAATCGTGGCCGTTGTGTTCCCGTTTCCACACGGAATAGAGCCCGATGGGAAACAGCGGCCGGCCGTCGACCAGGACCACGCCGTCGTCGCGAACCGTCGTGACGCCAGAGGCCGGCGACGGTTGGACGAGAATCCACCACGGCTGCTCG